>JAFGEN010000257.1 GCA_016931595.1 Candidatus Aminicenantota bacterium
GGAGAATCGCTTCTCGTCGGGATCGAAACCTTCGAATGCCTGTTCATGGCCGAAACGGTCCGGTTGGAAACGGGAGGGGCCTTCGATGTCAATTCCCGGGCCGCGGCCCGAACCGGGCCCGACGGAGAACCATCCGGACGGCCGGCCTATCCCGGTCCCGAAGCCCGGGCCTTCGAGCTCGTCCGCGAGGGCGGATCATTCCTGGTTCGGCGCCCGGAAAATATCCCTTCCGCGTTTCCCGGCCTCGACTTGGACCTGGGCGCCGTCGGCAAGGGATACGCCCTGGACCTTGCCGCCGACGTCCTCCGCGATTGGGGCGTCGAAAACGCCCTGCTTCACGGCGGGACAAGCACCGCGCTGGCGGCGGGCGCGCCGGCCGCGGACCGCCCGGACGGCTGGGCCGTCGGCGTCGGGGCCGGCTGGCCGGGCGCCCCTTCGTCTGTCACGCTTTCCGGCCGGGCCGTCAGCGGATCCGGAACCGAGGTCAAGGGCGGCCATATCCTCGACCCGCGGACGGGCCGAGCGGCCCGGGGGAATCTCGCGGCCTGGGCCTCCGCGCCGACGGCGGCATTATCGGATGCCCTATCCACCGCATTTTTCGTCATGACCGCCGACGATGTCGAGGCGCTGGCCGCCCGGAACCCGGACGTCTGGGCCTGCCTCGTCGTCTCCTACGGCGACGCCCGGATTTTCAATCCGGGAATTTTTTCCGAAAAAGCCTGACCTTTAGTCGACTCATAAATAGACTGATTTCGAGCAGACTTATTGGGATGGCCCATCCGGGCATGATCATGCGGTTATTCGTCCCGTTTGCCTCCTTGAATTTCACGGTCGGATCGTATATCTTGCGAAGGGGAAGATAAGGATCCATTCTTCCGTGGGGGGTTGAAAAGAATGCTTCACAAGACATTTCGGTTGATCGCCGGAGCCATCATCGTTCTGGTTGTCTACGGTTCGGCCCAGGTGATAGAAAATTCCGACACGCCCAAATCGCCCGAAGCCGGGCGGGTGATCGTCGGGAAAGAAGTCCTGGCGATAACGGATGAAACCGGGGAATATTTTTTCAAGTTTCCCTATGGGATAAAAATCGGGCCAGACGGTTCGATCGCGGTCAAAGACGATGAACAAATTCTTCGCTTTGATAGGAATGGAAAATTTATCCGGAATTATTTCAAGAAAGGCCATGGACCGGGAGAGATGACCCAGGTCGACGATCTTGTTTTCACAGACGATGGTCACGTGATCGTTCATGCAAGGAATCCCTCCAAGCTGATATGGTTCGACCTGAACGGAACCATGGAAAAAGAAGTCGTCGTGCCTGTCAGACGACGCGGAGTCGGACTTATAGGGCGAATTGAAAAGAATTTGATTTTCCAAACCTATGAGAACATGAATCCCTGGGATAGAGCCGGGCTGGCCCAAATCCCCCATCAGCTTGAGGTCTGGAATGAACAGACGAATCAGTGGACGCCGTCGGCCGGCTTTGATTGCGTTTACTTTGTCGCACGCAACGGAAGAACGAAAAGCCGAATGATCATCACGAACATGCAAGCCGCGATTCTCGAGCAAGGCCTTATCGCGATCGGACATACCGATGAGTATTTGATCAAAATCCTCCGTCTTTCCGATGGCACAATAGCCCGAGAGTTCCGGAGGCCGTACAAACGCGTTCCTCTCCCCCCGCTAACACCCGAGCCAAAGGAGGCGCGGCTCAACGTCAATGTAAAATCTGCTCAAATGCCGGTCCGACGCTTCTTGAGAGATATCAGTTTGCTTCAATCCGTCTCCGGTAACATCTGGGCGATGACATCCACCCGCGACAAGAAGAAGGGCGTGCTGGTTGATGTGTTCGACATCGACGGGATCTATCGGGATGCTTTCTATCTCAAGCTGCCCGAATCCGCTCTTTCGCGAAGGCCGACTTTTCGGTTTAGCCCAACCGGAGACGCCGTCTTCGCGAGCGAAATAACGCCCGACGAGACCATCGTCATCAAGAAATACGCTTTGAAGTGACGCGAGGGACGGACGATCCCCCCCGATTGCAGAATGACTTCAAGATGATCGCCGAATCCCGATGATTTCATTCCAGGCCGGCCCTGGAACGTCCGAAAGGAAAGACGAAAGACCAGCGATGCGGGAAAGGCCATCCTCGATTCGCCGGTCCGACAGCCACCTCTGACACCGAACCGGCCCGCCGGACCGGGGACAACAGGAATGTCCAAATTTAAAACAAAAAAGGGGAATTTCAGAAAAAAATCACCCCTCAATTCACCTCCCTTTCCCCTTGAAGCCGGACCCGACTCGGTTTATATTAAAAAGAGCGAAAAGAGAAAATATCAGGAGCTCCCAATGAAACGCCTTCTGCCCCTCCCGGCCGTCCTGGCCGCCGCCTTTCTCGTCCTCGTCCCCCTCGTTTCCTCCCCCGCTTCCCAGGACGCATCCAAGGAGGAGCTCAAGCTTCAGTTGCCCAAGCCGATGTTCATCGGGACGCCCCGGAACATCAAGACCGCCAACCTCGAAACGGTCACCGGAAAACCCCGGGGGCCGTTCTTCGTCCCGAAAGGAACCGTCCTGCTGTCGGCCAAAAAACCCGTTCTGTCCAGCGATACGATGCCGGTGATCGGCGACCTGGCCTTCGTCACCGACGGGGAGAAGGCCGGCGAGGACGGATACTTCGTCGAGCTCGGCCCCGGCAAGCAGTGGGTCCAGATCGACCTCGGAAAGACCGCCGTCCTCAGCGCCATCCTGGTCTGGCACTACCACAGCCAGGCCCGGGTCTACCGGGACGTCGTCATCCAGGTCTCCAACGACAAGGACTTCCTCAAGGATGTCACCACAGTCTTCAACAACGACCACGACAACTCCATCGGCCTGGGGGCGGGCAGGGACAAGGAGTACATCGAGACCAACGAAGGCCGGCTGTTCGATCCCCGGGGCGTTTCCGGCCGTTATCTCCGCCTTTATTCCGGCGGCAACACCTCCAATGACATGAACCATTACGTCGAGGTCGAGGTCTACGGCATCGTCCCATGAAAAAACTCGCATTCGGCGGATTGATCCTTCTGGCGATCGCCGCGGGGCTTCTTCTCCGGTTGAATGACCTGGACCTCCGCCCGATGCACCATGACGAAGCCAACCAGGCGGTCAAGTTCGCCACCCTCCTTGAAAAGGGGGAATACGTCTACGACAAGACCGACCATCACGGCCCGCTCCTCTACTACCTGAC
>JAFGEN010000258.1 GCA_016931595.1 Candidatus Aminicenantota bacterium
ATAAAACGATGGTCCCGAAACAGTGGATATCTCTGGGGACAGCCGTCAGATCTTCATCGGCATCAGGACATATTGACTTTTCAGCTCCTCTTCTCCCTCAGGCCGAAGAAGGGCGGCGCTGTTTTCGTCCTTGAGCTCGAAGCGGATTTTTTCTGTGGTCACGACTCCAAGAAAATCCAGGAAATACTGGGCGTTAAAACCGATTTCGATCGACGGTCCCTTATATTCGACATCGATTTTATCCCGGGCCTCGCCCATCTCGGGATTTGAGGAAAAGAGGCGCAGCCGGTTTTTCTCAACAGTGAATTTCACGCCTTTCGACCTCTCCGCCGAGAGAAGGGACACTCGCCTGATGGCCCCGGCAAAGATATCTTTATTCAACGTCGCGACATGCGGATTATCTTTGGGAATGACCGCTTCATAATTGGGGAACTTGCTCTCGATAATCCGGCTGATCAGCGTCCGGTGACCGCATCGGAAGAACAGATTGTTTTCATCCATATCGAATTCGACATGGCCGTCTTCGAATTTTTTGATTTCATTGAGCGTTTTCTTGGCGACAATCACCTTCATCGTCTCCCCAACGTCTGGAAGGTCCGTTTTCCTCGAGACATAAGACAATCGATGGCCGTCTGTGCTGACCATTTCCAGGCTTTTCGACTTGATGACCATCAAGGCCCCATTCAAATAATATCTCTGCTCCTGGGCGATGGCGAATAAGACCCGGTCGATCATCATTCGAATTTCTTCAACCGGTATCTGAATATTTCTTTCAAATTTCGCTAAAGGAACGGCCGGATAATCATCCTTGGGAAGGCACAAGACCTTGAATTCGCTTTCTCCCGCTGTTACTTCCATCATCATGTCTTCATTTTGTTTAAAATGAACGTCTTGACCATCGGGCAGCGATTTGACGATTTCAAACAACTTTTTCCCCGAAACGGTCACTGTTCCCGTCTCCTCGATCGCCGCCGCAAAATGGGTTCTCATCCCGACTTCCAAGTCTGTTCCTGTGATCTCGACTTCGTTATCGGTCACATTTAAAAGGACGTTTGCCAAAATCGGCATCGTATTTCTCTTTTCAACGATGCCTTGAAGGTTTTGCAATTCATCGAGGATGCGCTCTTTAGACACGGAAAATTTCATTTTTTACCTTCCCGGAAAGGCGTTCCAGAACATCTCTTCTTCTTCTTAAAATCTATCAGTAAGATTAATAAAGATAAGAAAGAAAAGCAACGAAAATGTGAACATATCGCTTATCCTATTGATTCTCTTACTGGATAAACTGAATCAGGCTGTTGATTTCTTTGTCGAATTCCTTGTCATGTTCCCTCATCTTCTCGATCTTTCGTATGCTGTGGATGACCGTCGTGTGGTGTTTTCCACCGAATTTTTTACCGATTTCCGGAAGAGAGCTCGAGGTCATTTCCTTCGAAAGATACATGGCGACCTGGCGGGGAAATGAAACGACGGGGGAATTGTTCCTCGATTTCAATTCCGTCAGCTTGATTTTGTATTTATGACAGACCATCTTCTGGATCTTTTCCACAGTGACCATTCTTGCCGAGGAGTCCAGGAGGTCTTTCAGAGCATCCTTGGCCAGGTCCAAATCGATCGCTTCCCCTTTCAAGGAGGCAAAGGCGACGACGCGGCGAAGATATCCCTCGAGTTCGCGGATATTCGATTGGACCTTATCGGCGATAAACAGGGCAACGCTTTCAGGGAGAAGAAGTCCCTCGAGTTCGGCCTTTTTTTTGAGAATGGCGATCCGGGTTTCGATGTCGGGAGGCTTGATGTCGGCGATCAACCCCCACTCGAAACGGGAACGAAACCGCTCTTCCATTCCCTGGATTTCACGGGGAGGGCAGTCGGACGAGATGACGATTTGCTTCTGGTTTTCATAAAGATGGTTGAAGGTGTGGAAAAATTCCTCTTTTGTCCGGTCTTTTCCGGCCAGGTTATGGATATCGTCCATCAGGAGGATATCGATCGAACGGTACTTTTCCCGAAACTCGAGGATTTTTCCGAACTGGAGGTGGTTGATGACCTCGTTCATGAACTTTTCGGCTGTCACGTATACGATTTTCACCCCCGGGTCGGCGGCGATGGCCGCGTGCCCGATGGCGTTCATCAGATGCGTCTTGCCGAGCCCCGACCCCCCGTAAATGTAGAGCGGGTTATAGGCCTTGGCCGGATTTTTGGCAACAGCGACGGAAGCGGCATGGGCGAACTGGTTGCTCGACCCGACGACGAAGCTCTCGAACGAATAATTGGGGTTGAGGTTGGGATTGAGGAGGCTCCCGTATTTCAACCGACGTTCTTCGGGCATTCCCCTCTTAAAGGTCAGCGTCGTATCGTCGAAGACATACTTGACTTCAAACGTCCGGCTGAAGATCTTCTGGGCGCTCTCGTTGATCAGGGAAGAAAAATGAAAGGAGATCCAGTCTTTGAAGTAGGAATTCGGGACCTTGATGTAGAGATCGTCCTTTTCCCTCCCGATAAAGGTCGTCGGTTCGAACCAGGTTTCGAAGCTCTTGGCGTCGACTTTCTCCTGAAGGTCCAGGAGGATCATGTTCCAAGGGTTTTTCTTTTCTTCCATTTAGACGCTTCAGTGCCGGATTTCCACAGAATTATCCACACCTGTGAAAAAAAGGGGGTCATCCCCTTTGGTGCGGAAGCCGGGCCATCATAACACCGTCGAAAACCGATTTCAAGGGTGAACATTGAACATGTGAACTTGATATTGCGGCCGGCCCCGCGGCCCGGTATAATCGGGTCATTCCGGAACGAGGAGCGAGATGATGGGCATGTGGCTTGAAGGTAAACCGGTGGCGGATCGGGTCCGGGAAGCGGTCAAGGAGGAGGCGGCCCGGCTCAAGGAAACGCATGGGGCGGCGCCGGGGTTGACGGCCGTCTTGGTGGGCGACAACAAGTCCTCCCAGAGCTACGTCCGAACCAAGGAAAACGCCTGCCGGGCCCTGGGCCTCAACGGACGGTCCATTCATCTCCCCGCCGAAACGTCGATGGACGAGCTTCGGAAGGTCATCGAGGGTCTCAATGCCGACGAGACGGTCGATGCCATTCTGGTCCAACTCCCACTTCCCGGACATCTGCGGACCAACGAGGTGATCGGCTGGATTCGTCCGGATAAGGACGTGGACGGCATCCATCCCGCCAGCCTCGGCCTCCTCGTCCAGAACCAGCCGGGGCTCCGGCCCTGCACACCCTTGGGCGTTCTCGAATTGATCAAGGCCGCCGGCGTCGCGATCGAAGGCCGGGACGTGGTGATTATCGGCCGAAGCCTGATTGTCGGCAAACCCATGGCCGCCCTCGTCACGAACGCCAGCGGGACGGTGACCATCTGCCACAGCAAGACGAAGGACCTGGCCGGCGCCGCCGCCCGGGCCGATATCCTGATCGCGGCCATGGGGCAGGCCGCCTTCGTCGGCAGGGACTTCGTCAAGCCCGGCGCCCTGGTGATCGACGTCGGCACCAGCGCCGTCTCGGACCCGGAAAAGATCCGGACCCTGTTCGGCGACGACCCGGCCCGGGCCAGGGACCTGGCCGAAAAAGGCTACACTCTGGTCGGGGACGTCGACCCCCGGGTCATCGATAAAGCCGCCTGGCTGACCCCTGTCCCCAAGGGCGTCGGGCCCCTGACGATCGCCATGCTGATGAAAAACACACTGGAGGCGTTCAAGCTTCGCCGGAATCTCGCCTGAAGCCATCTCGACTCGTGCATAATCCAGGCTAAAGCAAAGGGCCGAACGGGGGGTTTGAATTGTCCGTCCGTTTATGGTATAAAAAACACCCCTTTTAATAAAGAAAACGAGAGAACGACCATGCCGAAAACTTGCAGCGTTTGTGGAAAAGGCCCCGTCTTTGGAAATTCCGTCAGCCACTCCCATAAGGCTTCACCGAAAAAATGGAAGCCCAACCTTCAACATGTCAAAGCCGAAACGCCGGCCGGAAACAAAAAGGTTTGGGTTTGCACCCGTTGCCTGAGGGGCGGCAAAATCAAGAAAGCCGTCTGACCCTTCTCCGTCAGGCCCGTTCGACGGAGGTTACGCCCTTGATCCGGCCGATTTCCCGGCGGATGCTCTCGAGGTGATCAATATCCCTGATCTTCAGGGTCATCCGTATCTGTCCCCGCCGGTCGGAGAACGTCGCGACTTCCGCCTTTGTGATATCCCCTTCAAGCGCTGAGACCGCCGCCGTCACTTTGGCCAGGAGGCCCGGGCTGTCCTCGGCCGTGACCACGATTCCGGCTTTGGAAAAAGCCGGCGCAAGTTCGCCCCAGCCGACCTCGACAAGCCGGTCCGGGGAAAGGAGCTCCTTGACGATCCAGGGACAGCGGCCGGCATGGACGGTGATGCCCTTCCCGGTGGTCAGGTACCCGATGATCGGCTCGCCCTGGATGGGGGCGCAGCACTTGGCCAGCCGAACCAGCTCCCGGCCCCGGTCTTTTACCTGAATTTCGGCCGGAGCGCCGGTTTCCCCTTTCCGCCGGAGCTCGAGCCCCGGCGGCGAGACCCTTTCGATGATTTTCCTGTTGAGAACGACCCGGCCCCGTCCGACGAGGGCGAAAAAATCTTCCAGCGATCGGGACGAGACGGGAACGGCCGCCTCGAGTTTTCGGAGAAGCTCTTTTCCCCGGGGAAAGCCCGACGGAAGGAGGAAGAGGGAGAGCTCGCGGTCCCAGAGCTTTCGGCCCAGGGCGACGGCCCGTTGGTGGTCTTTCTGGTTGAGGCGCCGCTTGATCAGGTGCCGGGCTCCGGACGTGAAGGCGATGGAGAGCCAGCCGCGGGCCGGCTCCCGCTCCGGCGATGTGACGATTTCGACGATGTCGCCGGTCCGAAGAAGCGTCCGGAGCGGAGCCGTTTTGCCGTTGATCTTCGCCCCGGCGGCGTGGAGGCCGACTTCGGTGTGGATGCGGAAGGCGAAGTCCAGGGCCGAGGCGCCCGTAGGCAGCGAGATCACCTTGCCCTTCGGGGTGAAGACATAGACCTCCTCGGGGATCAGGTTGATTTTCAGATTCTTGAGGAATTCCTTCGGGTCGCGCTGTTCTTTAAACAGCTCGACCATCTCTCTCAACCAGTCGAGGCGGTGGTCCTCCTTGAGAAGCGGGGCCGCCTCGGCGTCCTTGTAACGCCAATGGGCGGCGATCCCGTTCTCGGCCATGGCGTGCATCTCGGCCGTCCGGATCTGGACTTCGAAGCTGCTCTTGTCCTCTGTCAAAATGGTCGTATGGAGGGCTTGGTAGAGATTTGGCTTGGGCATGGCGATGAAATCGCGGAAACGCCCGGGAATGTGGGGCCAGTTCTGGTGGATCAGGCCGAGGGCCTGGTAGCAGTTCCGGACCGAATCGGTGATGAGGCGGAGAGCCATGAAGTCATAAACCTGTCCGAAGTCGACCTTCTGAGTCCGCATCTTCTGCCAGACGCTGTAGGGACGCTTGATCCGGCCCTCGATCCGGGCCGTGATGCGGCTGTCCCGGATTTTGGCCTCAAGCGTTTTCTGGAATGCGGCCAGGGCCTGTTCGGCTTTTTTTCTCCGGGGTTCGATGATCGAGGCCATCCGAAAATATTCCTCCGGCTCGACGTAGCGGAAGGCCAGGTCCTCCAGCTCGGCCTTGATCCGGCCCATGCCCAGGCGGTTGGCGATCGGGGCGTAGATCTCGAGCGTTTCAAGGGCGATCCGTTTCTGGGCCGCTTCCGGGAGAAACTTCAAAGTCCGGAGGTTGTGGAGGCGGTCGGCCAGCTTGATGAAGATGACCCGCAGGTCGTCGGTCATGGCCAGGATGATCTTGCGGATCGTCTCGGCCCGCTGCATCTCCGGAGAAGCCTCCTGAACCCGGCTGATCTTCGTCACCCCTTCGACGAGCGCGGCCACGTCCTTGCCGAAGGTCTCCCTCAACTCGCCGGCGGTCACGTCTGTGTCTTCAAGGACGTCGTGGAGGAGGCCGGCGGCCAGGGAGACGGCGCCCAGGTTCATGTCTGCCAGCTGAGAAATCACCTCGAGGGGATGGCTGAGATAGGGCTCTCCGGAGCGCCGGCTCTGTCCTTTATGGGCCCGGGCGGAAAAAACCATCGCCTTTTGAAGCAGGGCGATGTCCTTCTCGCTGAAGCGACCGGAGACTTTCTCCAGGATATGGTCGAAGCGGATCATGAGCCGGCGGCGGAACCCCGGGCCAGGATGCGGTCGACGGCTTCGCCCACATCGGCGGCCACGATGTCCGGCAGGGTTCCTTTTTCGGCCATCTTTCGTCGGGCTTCCCGGCCGTATCCGGTCAGGACGAGGACCGGGACGACTCCGACGGCCCGGCCGAAATTCATGTCGTCCTCCTTGTCGCCGATCATGAACGACCTCCGGAGGTCGAGCCCCAGGTCGGCCGCGGCCCGGCGGCCGAGACTCGGGAGGGGCTTGCGGCAGTCGCAGGCAATGCGGTATCGGGGGTCGGCGGCCCGGGAGAAATGGGGGCAGAAGTAGAACGCATCGAGCCGGGCTCCCTGGGCCTCGAAGGCCGCGGCCAAGCTGCGATGAAGGACCAGGAGCTCATCCTCCGTCAGGAACCCCCGCCCGACCCCGGACTGATTGGTCACGATGACCGTCGAGAAGCCGGCCTCGTTCAGCTTTCGAACGGCGGCGATGCTCGACGGGAGGATTCGAACTTGGTCGAAGCGGCTGGGGTATCCCGTATCGTCAAGAAGCGTCCCGTCCCGGTCCAGGAAGACGGCCGGCCGGCTCATAGGTAGTTCTCCACGGCGGCCGCGGCTTCGTCGGCGGAGATCCCCGCCAGGCAGCGGTGGTCGTAAGGGCATTGACGGTAAAGGCAAGGCCGGCAGACAGCTTCCGTTTTCAGGATGGTCCGGGGCTCGTGGAACGGGGCGGTGACGGCCGGGTCGGTCGGGCCGAACAGGGCCACGACGGGCGTCCTCAGGGCGTTGGCCAGATGCATCGGGCCGGAATCGTTTGTCACGAACACCGCCGCCTCGGCGGCGACGGCCAACAGCCCGCGGAGAGTCGTTTTTCCGGTGAGGTCGGCCGCCGGCCGAAGGAGGCCGGCCCGGACCGTCTCGGCCAGGGGCCGGTCCTGCTCCGTTCCCGTAACAGCGATCTCAACCGTCCGCCGATCCTGGAGAAGGCGGGCCAGGGCCGAAAACCGTTCCGCCGGCCAGCGCTTGGCCGGGCCGTACGCCGCGCCCGGATGAAGGACGACGAGGGGACGGGCGGGATCGAGCCCGGCCGCAAGGAGGAGGCTTCGAGCCAGGGCGGTTTCCTCCGAAGTCGGGGACAGCCTGATTTCCGGCGGGACCGTGGAAAATCCCAATCCTTCCACCAGGTCCAGGTAGTAGCGGACCATGTGAACGGGCTCCTCCTTCCTGCGAAACGGCACGGGCCGGGTGAGGAGGATGCCCCGGCCGTCCCTGTTGTATCCCCAGCGCTCGGGAACGCGGGCCAGGGCCAGGGTCATGGCCGAGCCGAACGAATTGGTCAGAAGGAGCCCGGCGTCGAACCGGGCCGCCCGGACGGCCGAGGCCGGGCGAAGAGGGTCGTTCGCCCCGCTGCCGGGAGTTCCGGAAAACAAGGGGAGGCCGATTTCCGGGCCGGCGAAGACGTCCCGGACCCGGGGCGGCGCGGCGATCCACACCTCGGCCCCCGAGTCGTGCCGGCGCAGAGATTCGACCGCCGGAAGGGCCATCAGCGTGTCGCCGAGCCAATTCGGCGTTCGGACGATGATTTTCATGGCCCGGATTTTTCCGCCTTGGCCTGTTCGGCCGGCGTCCCGCTCTCTTTTTTCGGAGCGGACTTTTTTTTCGGCTCGGCCGGCACCCCGCTTTTTTTTGCGTAGTCGGTGATGTAGAACCCGCTGCCCGAGAACTTGATGGCCGGGGAGGAAATCAACTTCCGGAGCGGACCGCCGCAATGCGGGCATTTCCGAAGCGGCGGGTCGGAGATTTTCTGGATTGTTTCGGTTCGTTTCCGGCAGCGTTCGCATTTGTATTCATAGATCGGCATGGGCGGGCATCCTTTTCGACCCGGAGAAATGAAGGAATGATTATAGCAAAATCGGCCGCTTGCCGCACGATTTGACAAATCGCCGGGCATGCTTAAAATACATAAAGGAAGGTTTTTTTGATGAAGGACTTTTTAAAGAATCTCTTGTTTGCGGCGGGGTTGCTGACTGCCTTTTTAGCCGGATTCAATCTGGGCAAGGAAAAGGAACGGCGGAAAATTCCCGAATTCCAGAAAGATTGACGCCCTGGAACGCCGGATCTCCCGCCGGGCCGGCTTGGCGGAAAGGGTCGGCCGTTCTTTTTTTTGCTTCGGGTGAGGAAGGAACATGAACATCGGCCTCGTCGGCATTCTCGTCATTTTCGCGGCCTTCATCATCCTGCTCGCGTTCAACCCCCGGCTGTCCTGTTTCGGCCGGAAGATCGCTTCGCCTCTTTATCCGTTGTTCCGGAAAAAAAAGATGGCCCGGGAACAGGCCCTCCTCAAAAAACAGAGGCAAAAGCAGGTCAAAACCGAGGATTACGGGTTCAAGCTCGAGGATGAATCCGGGACCTCCCGGCCGGAAGCCTCCAATCCGGACGCTCCCAAAACCGAAGACTCCGGGCTCAAGCCGGATTGACCGCCGAAGGTCCCGAGGATGCGGCCGTGTCGACCCGATCGTTGAAGCGGAAGGCTCTCCGTCTCCTCCCGGCCGGAGCGCTTCTTGCGGCCGCGGCCCTGTTTTCATCCTGCAGGCCCTTTCGTCCGAACCTCCGTCCCTCCGATGAGGTCAAGGGAATGGAAGGCTACGCCTCCCTCCGGTTGGCCCGGGACGGGACGACGTCACGGACCAAGTTCGCCTTCGCCGTCACGCTCCCCGACCGGGCCCGGCTGGAGGTCTTCGACGCCCTCGGCCGGTCGGTTTCGCTCTTTCTCCTTCAAGGCGAGGAAGCGTATCTCGTCCTGCCTTCGGAAAAAGCCTACTGGCGGGGAAATCGGGGCGAAGTCATCGAAAAATTCCTCGGGTTCGCGGTCGGTCCGGCCGAGATCCTGGGGCTGCTGTCCGGGCGTTGGACCGAGGCGGCCGCGGCCGAATGGGACTTCGTCCGCGACGATCGGGGACGGGTCGTGTCCGGGACGAGGGGAGACTTGGACGTCGTGCTCCTCGAGCGGTTTCCGGGTTCGGACCTGCCCCGCCGCTGGTCGTTCCGCCGGGACGGAACGTCCGGCCTGGTCGTCCTCCTGGAGGCGGCGTTCAACCCCCCTTCATCCGACATCAACCTCGACTTCCGCCGGACGTTCGCGCCCAAGACCTGGCCGGAAATCGAACGATTGTTCCGATGAAGATCCCCTCGTTCGCCAAGATCAACCTCGGACTGGAGGTTCTTGGAAAAAGGCCCGACGGCTACCATGACATCCGGACTCTGTTTCAATGGGTTGATTTCCACGACACGCTTGAATTCCGTCCCCTTCGCGGACCGGAGATCGCGCTTTCGGGGAACGACCCCTCGATTCCCTGGGACGGGCGAAACCTCGTTTACCGGGCGGCTGCGCTTCTTCAGGAGGAAACGGGATGCCGGCGCGGGGCCGGGATCGCCGTGACCAAGCGGCTTCCGGCCGGCGGGGGGTTGGGTGGGGGGAGTTCCAACGCGGCCGCGACCCTTTACGGCCTCAACCTCCTCTGGAACCTGGGCCTCTCCCGGGCCGACCTGGAGGGTTTCGGCCGGCGGCTGGGAATGGACATCCCCTATTTTCTCACCGGCGGGCTCTGCCTTGGGGCGGACCGGGGGGACCGGATCACGCCTCTGCCCGACCTCCCCCCCGCCTGGCTGGTGCTTGTTCTTCCCCCATTCCCGGTTTCAACCTCACTTATTTATGGGTCTTTGGGCTCGGACGCCTTGACTTCGGGGGATAAAGACAGTAAAATGACGCGGTTTCTAAGGACCCGGAACCCCGGTTCTCTGGTGAACGCGCTCGAAGAGACGGTCTTTCGGTTCTTCCCACAGCTCCTCGAGATCAAAGGATTATTGCGGGAACAAGGCGCGGTCTTGTCCCTCGTCACCGGTTCCGGGGCCGGGGTCTTCGGTCTCTTTACGGACCGCGGGCGGGCCGAGGCCGGCCGCGAGGCTCTGGCCGGACGGTTTGCGACCGTGTTGACGGCGACGATGAGCCGGGCCCAAGGTTGGGATGCGATCACGGCTGGGGCGTCGCCAAGCGGTAAGGCAGCGGGCTTTGGACCCGCTATTCGGGGGTTCGAATCCTCCCGCCCCAGTTCAGGATATAAGCGCCGAAAGCGCAAGATGATATAGAGGAAACGATCATGAAGGTGTTCGCCGGTTCTTCCAATCCCGGATTGGCCCGGGAGATCGCCGCCTACCTGCAGATCGACCTGGGCAAATGCGTCCTCGACAAGTTCTCCGACGGGGAGATCCATTTTTACATCGATGAGAACGTCCGGGGCGAGGATGTCTTTGTCGTCCAGAGCGGCTCGCATGAGGCCAACTTCAACCTCATGCAGTTGTTCATCATGATCGACGCCTTCAAGCGTTCCTCGGCCGACCGAATCACAGCCGTCATCCCCTACTATGGCTATGCCCGCCAGGACTGGAAGGACCGGCCCCGGGTTCCGATCTCGGCCCGGCTCACGGCCGACCTTCTCGAAACGTCCGGGGCCGACCGGGTCCTGACCATGGACCTCCACTCCCCCCAGATTCAAGGCTTCTTTTCCGTGCCGGTGGACAACCTGAACGGCGTTCCGGTCCTGGTCAAGCACGTCCAGCAACTCGGCCTGACGAACGTCACCGTCGTCTCCCCGGACGCCGGCGGCGTCGGCCGGGCCAAGCATTTCGCCCGGCGCCTGAATGCCCCCCTGGCGATCATCGACAAGCGCCGCCCGGCGCCCAATGTCGCCCAGGTCTTCAATGTCGTGGGCGATGTGACCGGCCAGACCTGCGTCCTGTTCGACGACATGGTCGATACCGCAGGAACGCTCTGCCTGAGCGCCGAAGCGGTGATGAACGCGGGGGCGGCCCGGGTCCTGGCCTGCGCCACCCACGCGGTGCTGTCCGGAAAAGCCCTGGAGAAGATCGAAGCCTCCCCCCTGGAACAACTCATCGTGTCCAATACCATCGCCCCGGAGCAACGCCGGCCCTGCGCCAAGATCGTGACGCTCTCGGTGGCGGAGCTTTTCGGCGAAGCCATCCGGCGGATCCACGACCGGAGCTCCGTGAGCTCGCTGTTCGATTAAGGAGGACGACCTTCATGAACCTGACCATTCCCAGCCAACCGCGCGACGCGTTCGGAAAGAATGCCTCGTATCGCATCCGCCAGACCGGCCGGATCCCGGCCATCCTCTACGGCGAAGGCCAATCCAACCTGCCCATCGTTTTGGACAAGAAGGATATCATCAAGATCCTCAAGTCCGAGACGGGCCTGAACACTCTGTTCAAGATCTCGGTCCCGGGCGGCGAGCGGGACGTCATGATCAAGGACGTCCAGATCGACCCGATCTCCGACCAGTTGATCCACGCCGACCTGATCCAGATCGACATGAACAAGGCCGTCCGGGTCGAAGTCCCGGTCGAGCTCATCGGCGAGGCCGTCGGGGTCAAGACCGAGGGCGGATTCATCGATTTCATGACCCGCGAGTTGATGATCGAATGCCTCCCGGCCCTCATTCCGGAACGGCTGACCGTCAACGTCTCCGAGCTCCATCTCCACCAGTCGATCAAGGTCGGAGAAGTGGCCCTGCCCGAGGGAATCAAGTTGATCACCGACCCGGGCGCGGTCGTTGCCCTGGTCCAGGTGCCGCACGAGGAAAAGGCCGAGGCGGCCCCGGTCGCCGAGGAAGGCGCGGAGGTCGCGGCGGCGGCCCCGGCCGAGCCCGAGGTCGTCAAAAAGGAACGGGCCGAGAAGCCCGAGTCGGAGAAATAGCCGGTGTGGGCGGTCGTGGGCCTGGGGAATCCCGGCCTGCGGTACGCCGGAAACCGGCACAATGTCGGATTCATGCTCGTCAAGGAAGCGGCCAAAGCCTGGGACATTCGGATCCGCAAGCCCAAGTTCCTGGCCAAGACGGGCGAGGGGCGGAGGGCGGGCGAACGGGTCGTTCTGGCCCTGCCCCAGACCTTCATGAACGAGAGCGGGCAGGCGGTCAAAGCGCTGCTCGCCGGGATGGAGATTCCGGCCGGCCGGCTGGTGGTCGTTTTCGACGACGTCGACCTCCGGCTGGGGGAGATCCGCGTCCGCTGCGACGGGGGCCCCGGAACGCACCGGGGCATGGCCTCGATCGTCGGCCTGATCGGCGCGGGTTTTCCCCGGGTCAGGGTCGGGATCGGCCCCGTGCCCGAGGGTGCGGAGATCACGGATTTCGTCCTGGCCGATTTCCGGCCGGCCGAAAAAAAGGTCCTGGCCGGGAGCCTGGACCGGGCCCTCGAGGCCCTGGAGCTCGTCCTGGACGGACGGATTGACGATGCGATGAACCGCTATAATTAGCGTTCGCGAACGGAAGGAAGCAAAGCTTCCTCCTTGCTCCCCCCGCAAAAAGAGGGGGATGCTGTCAAACCATAAGGAGGTTTCGATGCAGCTGTACGAAACGGGGTTTCTCATCGCCCCGAACATGACCGAGGAAGAGGCCGAGGACGTCATCTCGAGCCTGGCCGAAGTCGTCCCGTTGAAGAGCGGGAAGATGATCCGGGTCGAGAAGTGGGGAAAGCGCCGGATGGCCTACGCCATCGGCAAGGCCCACGAGGCTTATTATGTCTTCTTCCATTACGAAGGCGGCCCGGAGGTCCCGGCGGAGCTCTCCCGCCGGTTCCGCCAGATGGATGCCGTCATCCGCCACCTGACTCTGGCCAAGGAAACGCGGATGAACGTCCGGAAGAAGAAAAAAGTGAAGAAGAACGCCCCGGCCCCGGCCGAGGCGGAAGCCGCGCCGGCCGCCGAGCCGAAGCGGGAGGAGGCGTAAGATGGCTGAGGATAGACGGTCCGACCGGCCGGACAAGCCGGCCTACAAGAAATTCTTCCCCCCGAAGAAAAAGTTCTGCCGCTTCTGTCAGCGGAACGTCAAGTTCATCGACTATAAGAACAGCGACATCCTGAAGAAGTATGTCCCCGACCGCGGCCGGATTTCGCCCCGGCGGGTGACCGGCACCTGCGCCTTTCATCAGCGCAAGCTGGCCGCGGCGGTGAAACGGGCCCGGCATATGGCCCTGCTCCCCTACGTGACCGAGTGAGACGGGAGGCCCCATGAAAGTCATCCTGAAACAAGACGTCGAAACCGTCGGCCGGAAGGGCGAGCTGGTCAACGTCGCGCCCGGCTTTGGACGCAACTACCTCCTGCCTCGGAAGCTCGCCCTTGAAGTCACCGCTTCGAACCTGAAGATGATCGAGATCGAGCAGGCGGCCCTCAAGAAAAAGGCCGAGGAGGAGCGGAAGTCCTTCCAGGCCGCGATCCAGAAGCTCAACCAGGTCTCCTTGTCCTTCAGCCGCAAGACCGGGGAAAAAGACCACATCTTCGGCTCGGTCACGGCCGCCGATATCAAGGATGCTCTCGCCCTCCAGGGGTTTGATATCGACAAGAAGCGCATCGTCCTTCCCGAGCCGCTCAAGCGCCTGGGCGACTATACCGTGGCCGTCAAGGTCTATCACGACGATAAAGCCGAGATCAAGGTCGCCGTCGTCGCCGAGGAATCCCCGGCCGAAGCGGCGACCGAGACCCCGGCCGAACGCTGATCCGGCCGCCGATTCAGGCGGGCCGGACGGCCCGCGAAAGGAGGGGGCAGGTGGATCTGGACCTTCTGTTTTTAAAACGGACGCCGCCGCACAGCCCCGACGCCGAGCGGGCCGTCCTGGGCGGGGTTCTGATCAATCCCAAGAGTTTCAATATTGTCCTGTCCAACGTGGCGATCGAGGACTTCTACAAGGACGCCCACCGCAAGATCCTGGAAACGATCTCCGGGATGATCGACAAGGGCGTGCCGGTGGAGCTTCTGTCGGTCGCCGAAGCCCTTCGCCGGGACGGCGCCCTGGACGAGGTCGGCGGCGCGGCCTACCTGTCCTCGCTCATGGACGGCGTTCCCCGAAGCCTCAATGTCGAGTACTACGCCAAGGTCGTCAAGGAAAAGGCCCTCCTTCGCCGCCTCATCCTCTCCTCGGCCCAGATCATTGCCTCGAGCTACGAGGAGAAGGAGGATGCCGGCGAGCTGATCAGCGCCGCCCAGGCGGCGATGATCGACGTGGCCGAACAGCGGGACCGGGGCGGATTCATCCCGGTCGGCGAGATCGTCGGCCCGGCCATGGCCGAAGTCGAGCGCCTGGCCGCAAACCGGGACGCCGTCACCGGGGTGGACACCGGATTCGCCGACCTGAATAAATACACCGCCGGGTTCCACCCGGCCGAACTGGTCATCGTCGCCGCCCGCCCGTCGATGGGCAAGACCGCGATCTGCTTGAACATGACCCAGCACATCGGCTTGCGGACGGACAAGTCCGTGGGCTTCTTCTCCATGGAAATGTCCAAGGAGGCCCTTCTCATCCGGATGCTCTGCGCCGACGCGATGGTCGACATTCAGAATATCCGGACCGGTTACGTCAGCGAGCGCGACCTGGACCGGATCCGCTTAAGCGCGGAGAAGCTTGCGCCCAGCCGGATCTACCTCGACGAAACACCCGCCCTGAGCCTGGGCGAAATGAAAGCCAAGGCCCGACGCCTGCGGATGGAAGGGAATCTCGACATCGTCTTCATCGACTACATCCAGCTGATGCGGGCCGGGGGGCGGTTCGAGAACCGCAACCAGGAGATGTCGTTCATCTCCCGCTCCCTCAAGGAGCTGGCCAAGGAACTCCGGATCCCGGTCGTCGGCATCTCCCAGCTCAGCCGGGCCCCTGAAAAGTCGCGCGGCCAATCGGACCGGCGTCCGATGCTCTCGGACCTGCGCGAGTCGGGGGCCATCGAGCAGGACGCCGACGTCGTCGTCTTCATCTTCCGGCCGGAGATGTACTTCTCTCCCGATGAGATGGAAGGCCAGGCGGCGCTCCGGGGCATTGCCGAGGTGATAATCGCCAAGCAACGGAACGGCCCGACCGCGACGGTCAAGCTGGCCTTCCAAAACAAGTACGCCCGGTTCGAAAACCTGGAATACGCCTACGCGGCCGAGGGACAGGAGGCCTGAGACGTGATTGCGGCGACGGCCTCGATATTCCGTCGGTTTTTCGAGCAGATGGGCGACTTCTCCATCCTGGCCGGGCGGACCATGAAGGGCTTCTTCCAGAAGCCCTGGGAGGGAAAAATATTCCTCCAGGGGCTTGAGGAAATCGGGCTTCGGACTCTTCCGGTCGTTTCGCTCACGGCGGCCTTCGGCGGACTGGTCTTCGGCCTGCAGAGCTATTACGGCTTCCACAAATATATCGGCATGGGGACGGAGGCGTACGGCGGACCGATCATCGCCATCGGCCTCGTCCGGGAGCTGATTCCCATCCTCGTCGGCCTCATGGTCGCCGGACGGGTGGGGTCGGCCATGGCCGCTGAAATCGGGACGATGCGGATCACCGAGCAGATCGACGCCCTGTTCACCCTCGGGGCCGATCCCGTCCGCTACCTTGTCACTCCCCGAACGGCGGCGGCCTTCTTCATGCTCCCCTGTTTGACGCTTTTCGGCGACCTGATCGGCGTCCTCAGCGCCCAGTTCTACAATGTCGTCCTGATGGGGGTGAACGGGACAGTCTACTGGCGCAACACCCGCATGTACCTGGACCTTTGGGACATCGGGTCCGGCTTGATCAAGGCGGCCGTTTTCGGCGCCCTGATCGCCATCATCGGATGCTGGCAGGGCTTGGACGCAGAGGGCGGGGCGGAAGGAGTCGGCCGCGCGACAACCCGGGCCGTCGTTCTGGCCTCGATTTCCATCCTGATCATCAACTTCTTCATGAGCAAGTTCCTCCCGGCCAGCCTATGATTCGCTTCCAAGACGTCCACAAGGCCTTCGGCCCGAACCGGGTCCTGACCGGGCTCGACCTTGACATCCGAACAGGCGAGACGATCGTCGTCATCGGCCAGAGCGGCTCGGGAAAAAGCGTCCTCCTCAAGATCCTGATCGGGATCCTCGACCCGGACCGGGGCAAGGTTTTCGTAGACGACATCGAGGTGACCGCCCAGGACCGGGAAGAGCGCCAGTCGACGGCCCGCAAGTTTGGAATGCTCTTCCAAGCCGCGGCCCTCTTCGATTCGATGAACGTCGGGGAGAACGTCGCATTCGGCCTGCGCCGGCGGGCAGACCTGGACGAGGCGGCCGTTTCAGCCATTGTCGCCGACAGCCTGGCCAAGGTCGGCCTTCGGGGGATCGAGAGCCTGATGCCCCACGAGCTCTCCGGCGGGATGCGAAAGAGGGTCGGCCTGGCCCGGGCCATCGCTTACAAGCCCGAGATCATCCTGTACGACGAGCCGTCCACGGGCCTTGACCCGATCCGGGCCGACGCCATCAACGACCTGATTCTTGTCCTTCAGAAGGAGATGGGAGTGACCTCGATCGTCATCACCCACGACATGGTCAGCGCGAATAAGGTCGCCGACCGGATCGCCATGCTGTATGACGGCCGGATCATCGCCGTCGGAACGCCGGAGGAGATCCGCCATTCCCCCGACCCCGTCGTCCAGCAGTTTCTTCAGGGACGGGCCGACGGCCCCATAAAAAACTTTTAGCGGAGGAAGGCCCATGAGCCGGAAATTGAAAGTCGGCCTGTTCGTCGGCGGGACGCTGGCCGTGGCGGCCGTTTTCATCCTGCTCGTCGGGGATGTGGCTTACCTGTTCAAGAAGCCGGGATATATGTTGAATGTCGACGTCTCAACCGCCGCCGGCCTCGACGCCAAGGCCGTGGTCAAAATGGCCGGGGTCAAGATCGGCTATGTCAGGGGCATCGAGCTTTCAGGGGTCGGAGCCCGGGTCGTCATGGCCATCGAAGCCGGCGTCCGGGTGCCGGACGATTCCCAGGCCACGTTCGCCACCCTCGGCCTCATCGGGGAGAAATACGTCGAAATTTATCCGGGACAATCGTCGACATACTGCCCCGACGGCGGGATCATCCCCGGGTCCCAGAAAGCGGGCTTCGACCAGGTGGGCGAGCTTCTTTCGAATGTGGGCGGAAAGCTCCAGGAAGCAGCCGGCTCCCTTCGCGACACCCTGGACGAGGAAACCCGGACGAAGCTGAAAGCCGCCCTGGACGGGGCGGCCGGAGCGACCGAAGAATTGCGCGCGTTTCTGGCCGCAAACCGCGGCGGATTCCAGTCCCTGATCCAAGGGGCGGATAGAACCGTCGGGGACGTCGGCCGGATCGTGACCGAGATGGCCGAAAAGATCGATCAAACGCTGGCCGCCGTCCGTGACACCGTCGCCGAAACACGCGATCCGTTGAAGGCCGACCTGGCCAAAATCGGCGAGGCTGTGGATAAACTTCGGGAGCTCCTGGAACGGGTCGAGAGGGGCGAGGGGACGGCCGGGAAATTGATCCGGGACCCCGCACTCTACGATGAGGCGAGCGAAGTCCTGTCTTCCGTCAAAAAGGCGGCCGGCTCGCTCTCCGGCCTCAGCGGATACGCCGATTTCCAGGCGGGCTATTTCGGCTCGAGCGAGCTCGTCCGCTCGGCTCTTTCAGCCGGGCTGCGGGTGAAGGAGAACACGTTCTTGGAGGCGGGCCTGGTCCGCGACCCCTGGGCCGGGGAATTCCGGTTCTCGCTCCAGGGCGGGCTGCGGCTGGGGCGCTTCGCCCCCCGGGCCGGCTTCATCGAGAACGAACTGGGCGTCGGCCTCGATTATTTCGGGGGCAAGGAGTGGGGCCTGAGCCTCGAGGGCTTCGATTTCAACCGGGCCGAAAGCCCCCGGGTCAGGCTGACGGGAAAATTTTACCCGGTCCCGAACGTCTATCTTTTGGCCGGAGCCGACGATTTCACCCTGGCCCGGCGGCGCGAGGTCTTTTTCGGCCTTGGCCTCACCCTGCGATGAAGAATAAGTCTTTTTTCTCCTGTCAAAGCTGCGGAGCGAAATCTCCCAAGTGGCTGGGCCGCTGCCCGGCCTGCGGCGAGTGGAACTCGCTGGTCGAGGAAACCGACCTCGAGGACATCCCTCTTCCCGAGCAGGCCTTCGCCCTTTCTGAACCGGTCGTTTACGGCGAGTATCAAGCGTCCGACAAGCCCCGGATCCCGGTCGGGATTCAGGAAGTCCACTCCGTCCTGGGGGGCGGAGTGGTTTCCGGGTCGTTGGTCCTGGTCGGCGGGGAACCAGGGATCGGCAAGTCCACCCTCCTTTTGCAAATGTCGCGGGATTTCGCGGCGGCCGGGATTTCGGTCCTCTATGTTTCCGGGGAAGAGTCGCTTGACCAGATCAAGCTTCGGGGCGGGCGTTTGGGCGTGGGCGGCGGCCCGCTGTATCTCCTGGCCGAAACGAACCTGGAGCGGATCCTGGCCCAGGCCGAAAAGCTCCATCCGAACATCCTGGTGGTCGATTCAGTCCAGACGGTGTTCTCCTCCAAGCTCTCCTCGGGGCCGGGGACGATCAGCCAGGTTCGGGAAGCCGCCAACCAGGTCTTCCGCTTCGCCAAGCGAAACGCCATCCCCGCCTTTCTCATCGGACACATCACCAAGGAAGGATCCCTGGCCGGGCCGAAGTCGCTCGAGCATATCGTCGACGTCGTTCTCCTGTTCGAGGGCGAGCGCGACCACAGCCATCGGGTTCTTCGTGTCCTGAAAAACCGTTTCGGCCCGGTCTCCGAGCTGGCGATTTTTGAAATGACCGCCGCGGGCCTGGAACCGATCCCCGACCCTTCGGCCTTCTTCCTTAAGGAACGGCCGAACAACGAGGCCGGGAGCGTCGTCGTGGCGACGATCAAGGGGTCGCGGCCGCTGCTCATCGAGGTCCAGTCGCTCGTTTCACCGACCCTGTTTTCTTCCAATCCCCGGCGGATGACGGTCGGTCTCGATCACTACCGGACGTCGATGCTGCTGGCGGTGATCGAGCGGAAGCTCGGCTATACCTTCGGCTCGGAGGACATCTATCTCAACGTCGCCGGAGGCTTGGAAGTCGAGGAACCGGCGGCCGACCTGGGCATTGTCATGGGTGTGGTTTCCTGCTTGATGAACCGGCCGGTTCCGGCCGGCCTGGCCGTCTTCGGCGAGGTCGGCCTCAGCGGCGAAGTCCGGTCCGTCGGCCAGGCCGTGGCCCGGGCCAAGGAGGCGGCCGCCCTGGGTTTCAACTCCCTGCTTCTCCCGGAAGGCAATGCGGCCGTTCCGGCCGGTGAAAAGATCGACGGCCTCCGCCTGCTCGGAGCCCGAACGATCCGCCAGGCGGTCGAGCTCGTTTTCTGATAGAATACCGCGCGGATGGTCCGCTGAAGAAGGATGGGATCATGGGCCTATTCATTTTTCGCCTCGTCTTCGTCGTCGCGACCGCCGCGGTGGGTTACTCCGTCCCGCCGTTCGGCTTGAAGCCGGCGGCCGCGGCCGGCCTTGCCGGCGCCCTGGCCGTTGCCGTCATCCTGTTCGAAATCCGGGTCCGCAAGGCGGCCTTCAAATCGGTCTGGTCTTCAACCCTCGGGACCGCCGTCGGCGTGCTTCTTGGCTGGATCCTGGGGGCGGCCTGCCAGGCCGCGGCCGCAGAGCCGCGGACGGCGGCTTTCCTTCGGGTCATTTTTCTCCTCCTGTTGCCGGCGGCCGGTTTCCTGGTCGGGTTGCGAAAACCGGAGTGGTTCGACCCGGGCCACCTCCTCCGCTTCATCCGGGAACGGGACGGCGGCCGGATTTTCAAGGTCCTTGACACGAGCGTCATCATTGACGGCCGGATCGCCGAGATCTGCGCCGCCGGTTTCCTCGACGGGACCCTGGTCGTCCCCCAGTTCGTCTTGAAAGAGCTCCAGGCGGTGGCCGACTCCCCCGACGGGCTCAAGCGCCAGCGCGGCCGCCGGGGCCTGGACATCCTCGACCAGCTCCAGAAATCCAAGACGGCCGACATCCTGATCACAGAGATGGACTTTCCCGGAATCCGCGACGTGGATTCCAAACTGATCGAGGTGGCCCTCCGGCTCGAAGCCAAAATCGTGACCAACGACGTCAACCTGAACAAGGTCGCCCGGCTGCGCGGTGTCGCCGTCCTCAACATCAACGAACTGGCCAATGCTCTCAAACCGGTCGTCCTGCCAGGCGAGACGATGATGGCCTATCTCATCAAGGAAGGAAAGGAAAAGGACCAGGGCGTGGCCTACCTGGACGACGGGACGATGGTCGTGGTCGACAACGCCCGCCGGATGATCGGCCAGACTGTGCCCATCATGGTCACCTCGGTCCTCCAAACGACCGTGGGCAAGATGATCTTCGGCCGGTACAACGAAGAGGGGAAGTGAGCCGGGTCGCGGCGGTCGTTGTAGCGGCCGGCGCCGGGACCCGGTTCGGGGGGGCCAAGCAGTATGCCGCCCTGGGCGGCCGGCCGCTGGTCGAATGGAGCTTATCGGCTTTCCAGGGCCATGCCCGGGTCGACGATATCGTCCTGGTTTTACCCCAAAACGCCGAAAAATCGAGATGGACGGGGCGTTATTCCAAGATCCTGGACGTCGTCCCGGGCGGTCTTCGCCGCCAGGATTCCGTCCGAGCCGGGTTTGACCGGCTCGACGCGGAGAGGACCGGCCTCGTGCTCGTTCACGACGGAGCCCGGCCGCTGGTCTCGATGGACCTGATCGACCGGGTGATCGAGGCCGCCGGAAAAAGCGGAGCGGCCGTCCCCGTCGTCCCGGCCGAGGACACCCTCAAGGAAATCGAAGACCGGCAGGTCGTCCGGACGATCGATCGGGCCCGGATTCGGCGGGCCCAGACGCCCCAGGGGTTCGCGTTCGCCGTTCTCCGGCAAGCCCTGGCCTCGGCCGAGGAGAGCTCGTATACGGGAACAGACGAAGCGTCGCTCGTCGAGCGGCTGGGGCGCCCGGTGGCCGCCGTCGACGGCGATCCCCGCAACATCAAGATCACAACCCCACTGGACCTTCAGTCCGCGGAGGCAATCCTCGATGCGAATCGGCCTGGGATATGACCTTCACCGACTGAAGGCGGGCCGGCCGCTCTTCCTCGGCGGCGTCCGGGTTCCCTCGCCCAAAGGTCTTCTCGGGCATTCCGACGGCGACGCCGTCATCCATGCCGTCATCGACGCGCTGCTCGGCGCGGCGGGCGAGGGCGATATCGGCCGGTTGTTTCCCGACACGGACCCGGCCTATCAAAACATCCGGAGCACGGAATTGTTGCGGACGGTTGTTCGGACGCTGCGGAGAAAAGGCCTGCGGCCGGACCATGTCGACGCCGTCGTGGTCGCCGAAGAGCCCAAGCTCGGCCCTCATTTCGAGGCGATGAAAGACGTCCTCGCTCCGATCCTCGGGCTTTCCCGGGACCGGCTGGGCCTCAAGGCCAAGACCAACGAAGGGCTGGGCGATATCGGCCGGGGCCGGGCGATCGCCTGTTTCGCCGTCGCAACGCTCAGGAAAATTCCGAAGCGCCGGTAACGCGGCGGATTTCGGTTGACTTCTTTTGCGCGGCCGGGATATGCTCCTCCCTTCACAATCGTTCTTCGACCCGTCCAAGATCTCACCGAGGAGGCGAAGGCCATGAAAAAAATCACCATCCGGACGGCCTTGGCGGCCGTCATCGCGGCGTCCGTTCTCTTGAGCGTTTCCGCCCAGGATTTCCCCAGGCGGGATTTCACCCCCGTCCCGTCCAAGGCCTACCAGGTCGGCGGCGTGCGGCATGGGGTCAGTTTCTTTCCCCGCTACGAGGGCGACATCATCAAGCCGAAGAAGCCGGGGACGATGGATTTTCTCCATTACCACACCTACGCCGAGGTGAACGAGTTCCTGGCCGCCTGGGCCAAGGAATATCCCGATCTTGTCGACCTGTATTCGGTCGCCAAATCATTCGAAGGCCGGGATATCCGGCAGATCACGATCACCAATAAAAAGACCGGTAAGGACACGGACAAACCGGCGATGTACATCGAGGGGAACCGCCATTCCGGCGAAGTCACGGCGGCCGAAGCGGCCCTCTATTTTGCCTGGCACGTCTTGACCCAATACGGAAAAGACCCGGAGATCACAAAGCTGGTCGACACCAGGGCCCTCTATGTCCGGGTGCAAAACAATCCCGACGGCTCCGAGCTCTATCTCAACACGGCCCAGTCGCTCCGGAGCACCGTCCGGCCCTATGACAACGACGGCGACGGCTTGTTGGACGAAGACCCGCCCGAGGACATCGATGGCGACGGCTTCATCCTTCAGATGCGGAAAAAAGTCGAACCGGGAAAAGGAACAATGACCATCGACCCCAACGACCCGACCGGGCGTCTGATGGTCCGGGCCGAACCGGGCAAGGGCGATTATATTGTCCAAGCTGAAGGCTGGGACAACGACGGCGACGGCCGGATCAACGAGGACGGGATCGGCGGCCTGGACCTCCACCGCAATTACCCCGAAAACTGGCGGCCGATGCCCGGGCAGGACGCCACCGGCCGGGGCTGGACCCAGGGCGGAGCCGGCGAGTACCCTCTTTCGGAAATCGAGACGCGGGCGGTGGTCCTCTTCCTGCTTCAACACCCCAACATCTCAGTCGTCCAGACCATGGACACGACCGTGCCGATGCTGCTCCACGGTCCTTCGACCAGCCGGATGGACGAGTCGATGTTCCCCGAGGACATGAAGATTTACAAGTATTTCGACGAGGAAGGCAAGAAGCTCACCGGGTATGACCGGGCCGGCGACACTTATTTCGACTACTCGACCGGAAACCGGGGTTCCCGGATGATGACGGGCGGCCCCGGCGGAGCGGCCGGACGGCCGGCCCAGGCGCCGGAGCCGCTGTCGGGTTCGCCGCTTTTCGGCCACTCCCCCGATTTCGGCTACCTCTACTATGGGGCCGTTTGGTACGGAGACGAGCTCTGGAACGGGGGCCGGCTGCAGGATTATAACGGCGACGGCCGGGTCAGCGAGGCCGAACAGCTCCGTTATATCGACGAAAACCTGGGCGGCAGGTATTTCAAACCCTGGACCAAGGCCCTCCATCCGACCCTGGGCGAGGTTGAAATCGGCGGATTCAACCCAAAGTACTGGAGACAGAACCCGCCCGTGGAACTCCTGGAAGAATGGGTGAAAAAAGAGGTCAATTTCAACCTTCTCCTTTATCAATCCCTGCCCCTCCCCCGCATTCAGGGAGCGGTCCTGCGGCCGGCGAAAAAAGAGAAAGGCGTCCTTGATCTGGTCGTGACCGTGGCCAACGAGGGCTTCCTGCCCACGGCCCTGAAGATGGCCGATCGGGTGAAGATCGTCCGTCCGGACAATATCACCATTACCCTGCCGAACGGCTTGGAGCTCGTTTCGGGCCGGGCCCGCCAGGAGATCGGATATCTCTCCGGCGGCCAGAAGAAAGATGTCGTCTTCAAAGTGAAAAGGACGGCGCCGGGTTCCGGCGAGCTGGACGTGGTCTTCAGCTCGACCCGGGGAGGCGTGGACAAGAAAACAATTCGTATCGAAACGCCGTCGGTTAAATAAAAGGCAGGGCTGCGTAGCGGAAATATTTATCGTTCGGCCGGGAAGAAAGTCCCGCCGCCCGCGTCTAATAGCCGAAGGAGTCAATATGAAAAAAATCGCGCTTCTGTCGGCTTTGGTCTTTGGATTGGGCCTGGCGGCGCTGGCTGCGGTCAATGTCACCGGGGCCTGGGAGTTCACGATGAAGATGGGCGACCGGGAGATGAATCAGGACATGACCTTCGCCCAGGACGGCGAAAAGCTGACCGTGACCATGACCCGGACGGGCCGTGACGGCAACGTCATGGAGTCCAAAGGGGAAGGAACGGTCAAGGGAAACGAGATCGAATGGAAAATCGTCCGCCAGGGACGGGACGGCCAGGAAATGACCACCACCTATAAAGGGACCATCGCCGACGATAACAACATGAAAGGGACGATGGAAGGCGGCTTCGGGCGTCCCGGCGGCGGCGGCGGCGGCGGCGCCATGACTCCGCCCGAGTGGACGGCCGTCCGCAAGGCCAAATCGTAGCACCCCCCTCCTTTTTTCATTCTCTCTCTTCGGGGCTCCCGCCGAAAGGCGGGGGCCTCTTTTTTATATCTGCCGGTTGGATTCTGCTATAATGGCCCGGGCCCGCGAGGGACAATCCCGTCCCGCCCCGGCGCCGCGACGGGGTTTATTTTTGAGCCGACGAGTCCTTTCCGGGGAAGAATTATCCCGCCTCCGCGTCTAATGGATGTCGGAGGATAATGAGCGTGAACGCGAATGGACGAACAGACGCTGGTCGAGCTGTCCCGCAACGGACGACGCGACGCCTTCGAACAGTTGGTGGTGATGTATAACCAAAAGGTCTTCGCCCTCGCTTACGGTTTCGTCAGGGACCGGGCGACGGCCGACGACCTGACCCAGGAGATTTTATTGAAAGTGTACCAGGCCCTTCCGTCGTTCCGGGTCGAGTCGGAATTCGGGACGTGGCTGTACCGGATCGCCGTCAACCATGTCAAGGACCATTTACGGAAAGCGTCCCGGCGCCGGACCGTCTCCCTGGACCAGGTCGGCGAAGGCCCGATGGCGGTCGACGGCGGGGCGGAGTCGCGCGTCCAGGCGAGCGAGGAGGAAAAACGCCGGCGCGAAGTCTTCCGGATGCTGGAGACCCTGCCGGACAAGTACCGGATTATTCTCACCCTTCGAGACGTGGAAGGCCTTCCCTACGAAGAAGTCGCCCGGACGCTGGGGATCGCCCCGGGAACGGTCGATTCCCGCCTTCACCGGGCCCGGAAAATGCTTCGAAAGAAAATGTCGCCCTACCTCAGGGTGGAAGGAGGAAGACCATGAACTGCCGCAAGGCGGAGCGTTGGCTTCTTGCGTCCTTTGACCGGGACCTTCCCGCGGCCGACCGTGACATCCTGGAGGGGCATCTGAACGCGTGTTCCGCATGCCGGAAGAAGGCCGAGGAATATGTCATGATCCGCGGCCGCCTGGCCGGAGACCGGACCCCCGAACCGCTTCCTCATTTCTGGGAGCGGTTGGAGTCCCGCCTCATCGAATCCCGCTCGTCCGCTCCCGGGGCCGCCTTGGTCCGTCTCTGGACCCGGGCGATTCCCGTCTCCCTGTCGCTTCTGGCCGGATTCCTCGTCGCAACATTGTTCTTTCTCCCGCCCGTCCGGCCGGGCGATTCGACCGGGGCGGAAACCGCGGGCCTTTCCGGGTCCCAGACTCTCTTGCTGACCGACGGCAACCCAATCGCCGAGGCCGCCCCGATTTTCGAGGAAAGCCGGCGGGACGTGCGCAATCTCCAGGTCCTCTTCGCCGCCGTTGAACTTCCGGCGGGAAAACGGTGACGATGATGAAACAATCCCGCCTCTGGATCGTGCTCTCGCTGGTCCTGGTCTTCGCCGCCGGCGCGGCCGCGGGCATTTTCGCCCAGCGCTGCTTGTTCAAATCGAAAGCCCCTCAGCGGACGCAGCAAAATCGCGGGCCTTCGCCGGCCGAGTGGGAAAAAAGCCTCGGCTTGACGGAAGAGCAAAAAACGCAAATCCACGAGATTTTTAAAAAAAGCGACGTCCGGATCGGCGAGCTCCGCTCGGATTATTACAAGCGGGTGGGCGAGATCCGGTCCCAGCTCCGCAAGGACATCAATGCCGTCCTGACGCCCGAGCAAAAGGCCAAGCAGGACGAGATGGAGAAAAAATTACGCGAGGCGCGGAAGAAGGACGCCGAACGCCGTTCGGCCGAGTCCGGCCCTCGCCCGAAGGACAGCCCTTCGAAGGAGAACGCCAATGAAAAAGAAACTCGCGATCGGAGCAGTGATCCTGGTCATCGTAGCCGGGATTATCCTGGGTTTTTCCCTTTTTAAAAAGGACAAGACAACCGCCGACCAGTACCGGACCGCGGCCCTGACCAAGGGCGACATCGAGGCCCTGGTCGTTACCTCCGGGACGATCAACCCGGTCGATATCATCGATATCGGAGCCCAGGTGTCGGGCAAGATCATCAAGCTCCATGCCGACTTCAATTCAGTCGTTACGGCCGGCCAGATCGTGGCCGAGCTCGACCAGGAGATTCTCAAGTCCAAGGTCGAGCAGAACGAGGCCAGCTACCAAAGCCGGCAAGCCTCCGTGGAGCAGGCCAAGGTCACCCTGGAAAATGCCAAGAAAAAATGGGAGCGGACCCAGGACCTGTTCAGCCGCGAGCTCGTGTCCTTCGAGGAGAAGGAAAACGCCGAGGCCAATTTCATCGGGGCCAAGGTCGGCCTTCAGCAGGCCGAGGCCTCCCTGGCCCAACAGAAGGCCGCCCTCGAACAGAGCAAGGTCGACATGTCCTACGCCGTCATCCGCTCCCCCATCGACGGGACGGTCATCACCCGCAAGGTCAATGTCGGTCAAACCGTGATTTCGAGCATGAATCCTCCTGTATTGTTCCAGGTCGCGAGCGACCTGACCAAGATGCAGGTCAAATGCGCGGTCGACGAGGCGGATATCGGCCGGGTCCAGGAAAGCCAGAAGGTCCGTTTCTCGGTCGACGCCTTCCAGGGCGAAGTCTTCAACGGCGAGATCCTCCAGGTCCGCAACTCCCCCACAACGTCCCAGAACGTCGTCACGTACGAGGTCATCATCAACGCCTCAAACCCGGAGAAAAAGCTCCGGCCGGGGATGACCGCGACCGTCTCGATCATCACCGGCGAAGCCCGGGGCGTCATCAAGATCCCCAACGCCGCCCTTCGCTTCACGCCCAACCTTCCCAAGGAGGAAATGGACAAGCTCCTGGAGGAACTGCGGGCTTCCATGCAGGCCAAGCGGGGAGCCGACGGTCAACCCCAGCCGGCCGGAGAGCAGCCGGAAGCCGTTCAACCCCAGACGGGCGGCCAGCAACCGGCAGGCGCCCAGGTCCAGGTCCCCCTCGGCCGGCGGCCCAATTTCGCCCAGATGACGCCCGAGCAGCGCCAGCAATTCGCCCAGAGCCGCGCCCGCCGTTCCAGCAGCCAGGTCTGGATTCTCGAAGCCGACGGCAAGATCCGGCCCGTTCCGGTCCGGACCGGCGTGACCGACAATTCCTTTACCGCTCTCGTCGGCGGGAACCTCGAGGAAGGGATGATGATCATCCTGGGAGTCGGAACCGGCGCCTCGACCACCGGCCAGAACCAGACGCGCGGCGGCATGCCGGGCATGATGATGATGGGGGGACCGGGCCGCTGAGTCCGGGCCGCGGGGTGAATTCATCATGGACAACAACATCATCCGGCTGGAGAACCTGACCAAGACTTATCACGTCGGGGAAACCGAGGTCCGGGCCCTCCGCGGGGTGAGCAACGTCGTTCCGAAAGGGGATTTCGTGGCCATCATGGGGGCTTCGGGTTCGGGCAAGTCGACGATGATGAACATCATCGGCTGCCTGGACAAGCCGACGACGGGCCAGTACCTCCTGGACGGCGTGGACATCGCCGGGCTGAACCGAAACGAGCTGGCCGAAATCCGCAACCGCAAGATCGGCTTTGTCTTTCAATCGTTCAACCTTCTGGCCCGGACGACGGCCCTGGAGAATGTCGAGCTTCCCCTCGTTTACGCCAACGTTCCTTACAAGGAAATGACGTCACGGGCGATGGCCTCGCTGGCCAAGGTCGGGCTGAAAGGGCGGGAAACACATAAAACCAACCAGCTTTCGGGCGGCGAACAGCAGCGGGTGGCCATCGCCCGGGCTTTGCTCAACAACCCCCAACTCATCCTAGCCGACGAGCCGACGGGAAACCTCGACTCGCGGACCAGCGACGAGATCATGAACATCTTTGAAACGCTCAACCACGAGCAGGGCATCAGCATCGTCATGGTGACCCATGAGCCGGACATCGGCTCACGGGCCAAGCGCCGGATCCATATGAAGGACGGCCTCATCGTCCGCGAGGATTAAGGAGAACCGGCATGAACTTCTTTCGAATCTTGAAAGTCTCCCTCCGGGCACTGGCCCGGAATAAAATGAGGACCTTCCTGACCTGTCTGGGGATCATCATCGGCGTGGCCGCGGTCATCGCCATGGTCAGCATCGGCTCGGGAGCCCGGGCGGCCGTCGAATCGCGGTTCGAATCCATGGGGACCAACCTCATTTCTGTCCGCGGCGGCAACCGGAGCATGGGCGGCGTTCGGACCCAATCCGGCCAGTATAACCGGCTGACGGCCGAAGACGCCGAGGCCATTGCCCTTCTCCCCTCGGTCGAGGCGGTTTCTCCCAGCGTCAGTAGTCGGGCCCAGGTCATTTACGGCAACAAGAACTGGAACACATCGGTCCAGGGCGCGGGAGCCGACTATCCGACCGTCCGAAAGTGGGAAATCGAGTTCGGGTCGTTCTTCGACGAGAGCATGGTCCGGTCGGGGGCCAAGGTGGCCGTCATCGGGACCGACATCCGGGACAACCTCTTCGAGGAAGGGGAGGACCCGATCGGCAAGACCGTCCGGATCAACCGGGTTCCCTTCCTTATCCTCGGCATCCTCAAGGACAAAGGCGAATCGGGCGGCTTTGGAAGCCGCGACGACACCATCATCGTCCCCTTCACCACCGCCATCCGGCGCCTCCAGCGGTCCGATTACCTGAATTCGATCGACGTTTCGGCGGCCTCCGCCGATCTGACCACGCAAGCCCAGGTGGAAATCACCGACCTTCTTCGAAACCGCCATCGCATTCCCGAGGGCGGAACCGACGATTTCACCGTTTCGAACATGGCCGAGATCGCCGAAGGCGCGGCCGAGGCGACCGGCATCCTGACGCTCCTCCTCGGGTCGATCGCCTCGATCTCGCTGCTCGTCGGCGGGATCGGGATCATGAACATCATGCTGGTCTCGGTGACCGAGCGCATCCGGGAAATCGGCATCCGGATGTCCATCGGGGCCAAGGAGCGGGACATCCTCGTCCAGTTCCTGGCCGAGGCCATCGTTCTCAGCCTCCTGGGCGGAGTCCTGGGAATCGGCCTGGGGATCGGCATCTCCAAGCTGCTCAAGTACATCTCGATTTTTTCCTCCATCCAGACCGTGGTGTCCTGGAGCTCGGTCTTCCTGGCCTTCGCTTTTTCCGGGTCGGTGGGGGTTTTCTTCGGATTCTACCCGGCCCGGAAGGCCTCCAAGCTCGACCCGATCGAAGCCTTGCGCTACGAATAAGCGGGGGATTTCAGAGCGATTCGCCGACAACGCAGAATGCAGAAGGAGAAAGAGATATGAACATCCGGAAAGGAACCGCCGTTCTCGGCGCCATTGTTCTCCTGGCTGGAATTTGTCCGGCCCAGGATCCGCAAAAAACCATGCAGCTGACCCTGGACGAGTGCATCGTCCGGGCCCTGCAGCGCAACATTTCCATCCAGGTCGCCGTGCTCTCGCCCCAGAACTCCGAGTTGTCTGTGCAGAAGGCCCGGGAAAAATTCCTGCCGACGATGGCCTTCACCTACTCGCGCCGCAACTCCGAGAACGCCTCCTATTCCTGGCTCGAATCCCAGGGCACGACGCTCTCGGAATCGGGAAGCTTATCGGCCCAGGTTCGGGAAACGATCCCGCTGGGAGGGACATTGACCCTGAGCATGAACTCGAATTTCACGGATACCAACCAGACCGGAACGACGATCAATCCCCGCTATAACAACCAGCTCCAGCTCTCCTTCAGCCAGCCGCTGCTTCGGGATTTCGGAGTGAAGTGGACGCAGCGGGACATCGTCGTCGCCCGGAACAACCTGGATGTTTCCGAGATCCAGTTCGCCAAAACCGTCCAGGACACAATTTACAACGTTGTCCAGGCTTACTGGAACCTGGTCTACACGATTGAAAACCTCAAGGTCCAGCAAAAATCGCTCGCTCTGGCCAAAGACAGCCTGGCCAAAAACCAGCGGTCCGTCGAAATCGGGACCTTGGCCCCGATGGATGTCCTGGCCGCCGAGAGCGAGGTCGCCAGCCGCGAGGCCAGCATCCTTTCGGCCGAGGCGGCCGTCAAGGCGGCCGAGGACCTGATCAAAAACATTTTGAACTTCACTCCCGAGGAGGAAGCGGGCCTTCGGGAAATCACGGCCCTCGACACGCCGCGGTTCGACGAGAGGAAAATCGAAGTCGACCAGGCCCTGGCCATCGCCATGGACAAGCGGCCCGACCTTCGAATGTCGCGGATCAACCTCAAGACCGAAGATTTAAACCTCGGCTATGCCAAAAATCAGCTCCTCCCCAACCTCAGCCTGAGCGCGTCTTATACCAGCCCGGGCGTTTCGGGAACGCGCCTGATCTATGACAGCCAGTACTTCGGCAACGTCATCGACACGATTCCAGGATACCGGTCGGACGCATGGAAGGACGTCTTCGGCTTCAAGTACCAGAATTGGAACATCTCCCTCAATCTCGACGTCCCCTTGAGCAATATTCTGTCCAAGGCCTCCTATGCCCAGGCCCAGATCTCGATGAAGCAGGCCCTGCTCAACATGAAAAGCACCGAGCAGGCCACGGTCCTGGAGATCCGCAACGCCGTCCGCAACCTTCAGACCTCTTTCAAACAGGTCCAGGCTTACAAGCTCTCCCGCGAATTGGCCGAGAAGAAGCTGGCGGCCGAGGAGGAAAAGCTTCGGGTCGGATTGAGCACCAATTACACCGTCCTCCAGTACCAGCGCGACTTGACGACCGCCCTGGTCCAGGAGCTGAAGTCGATCATCGACTACAATGTCTCCCAAGCCGGGCTGGAGCGGTCGATGGGGACGCTGCTCGAATCCAAGAACATCCGACTGGCCGACCTTCTCAACGTCGGCGTGTCCAGATAAACAATCCCCTTTCCCGAGCGGGCCTTTCTTTGGAAAGGCCCGCTATTTTTTTTAACCTGCATTATTCATCAAAATTGCCATGAATTTTATAATTCTTTTTTTTCAATAACTCGTGCATAATGCAGGTTAAGCACCCCAGGCCTCCCGAAAAAAAATCATCCCCCTTGTCGCGGGGAGGGCAACGAGTCTATGATGGGGTTATGCGAAGACGCGCCGCCGTCCTCTTTCTTATAACCGCGACAGCTGTTTCATCTGCGGCCTGTCGGCCCGAAGGACGGGGACTCATCATCCTTTGCGCGGGGGACAGCCTGACCGAGGGGGGGTACCCCCCATTTCTGCGGAGGATGCTGCAACGGGAGGGTGTTTTGGTCCGGGTCGGCAATTATGGACGAAGCGGGGCCGCCTCGGGAGAATACCTGTCTTTTCTGATGGAGAACGAGGACCGGTTCAAGGAAGAACGGCCCGATATCGTCCTGATCACCCTCGGGACAAATGATGTTCGAACCGATCACGATTCAACTCCGACCGAGGTCTTTCGGCAAAATCTTCTGGCGATTATCGAACGATTCCGGACCTTCCGGTCCCGGGGCGGGAGGATCCCGCGGATTATGCTGTCCACCATCCCTCCGGTCCCCCCGGATGACCTGCCGAATTTCAACGCCGGTTCGGCCCGAAGGGTCGAGGCCGAGATCAACCCGGCAATCAGGGAAATCGCAAATGCGGCCGGGATCCCGCTTGTCGATCACCATACAGCCCTGGCGGCCCGTCCGGATCTATTGCCCGGCGTTCACCCCTCCAGCGAGGGATACCGCCTGATGGCCGAAACATGGCGAAAAGCCATTCCCAAGGTCTTCTGATTCACGATTTGTATCTTTTTCCCCTGTGTGTTAGAATGGATTCACGCGGATATCCACTATCCCGACATCGAGGGAATACGGAGTTCAAAAATGAACAGACGCTTGATTCGCCCGAATTTCAACGAAATCAAAGATAAGATGAAGTCGCCGGAACCCGCTGTTCCATCCCATCGGACGGCCCACAGTCCCCATCCTTCCCCTCATCAAGCCAGGCCCGGTTCCCATGGGCCATACGCCTCCCAGGGCCAGACCCAGCCGAAGAAAACATATCCGCCGACGGATACCGGGGCGGAAAGCTACTATTATCTCAAGCAAATGAGCAAGAAGACCCCGATGGCCTTCGTTTTTCAGGACGGAGAAGTCCTCGAAGGGTACATCGAATGGTATGACAGGAATTGTATCAAGCTCAACCGGGAAGGCGCCGCGAACCTCCTTGTCTATAAAAACGCCCTGAAGTACATGTACAAACTCGACGAGGGCAAGGAATCCTCCGAGGAGGAAGGCGAGCCCGAAGGAAAATGACCGACGGGGCCGCTTTGAAGCCTCCTCGAATCGGTATCTCGCCTGGAGATCCGGGGGGGATCGGGCCGGAAGTGATTGTCCGGGCCCTTTCAAAAACGAAAATCCCTCCCGCCCGTTACATTCTGTTCGGCCCCCGTTCTCTTTGGGAGGACGAAGCGAAAGCGGCCGGCCTGAAGGTGGACCTCATCCCCTGGAAAGCGGACGGCGGTTTGCCGGAAGCGGGCGTCTTTTTTCACGACCTTTCCGGACCGCAGGTTCCGACCGGGAAGGGAGTCGACGACTCCGCCCGGGGAGCGGCCTCGTTTTCCTGGTTTGAATCGACCGTCGCTTCCGCCAGGCGGAGCGAGCTTGAGGCCGTGGTGACGGGGCCGGTCTCCAAACATGCCTGGAGCCTGGCCGGCCTTCCATGGCGGGGACATACCGAATACCTCGAGCGCTTCTATCCCGGGGCGGTGATGAGTTTCTGGTCGGACCGCCTGACCGTCGCTCTCCTCAGCCATCATCTTTCACTTCGGGAAGCGCTGGGTCGGGTGAATCCGGAAGCCCTGGCCGGTTTTTTCCGCGTTGTTTATGAATCGGCGGTCGGAAAAACCGAAGGCGAGACCGAAATCCTGGTCGCCGGGCTCAATCCCCATGCCGGCGAGGAAGGCCTTCTGGGGACTGAAGAACGGGACGTGATCGGTCCGGCAATCGAAGAGGCTCGCCGGGCGGGGCTTCCGGTCCGGGGGCCGTTTCCCCCGGACGTCGTCTTCCGGCTGGCATTCGGACATCCGGAAAAGATCGTGGCCGCCATGTATCACGACCAGGGCCTGATCCCGTTCAAGCTTACGGCTTTTGAAAGCGGAGTGAACGTCACCCTCGGCCTGCCCTTCGTTCGGACGTCCCCCGACCACGGAACGGCGTTTGATATCGCCGGGAAAACGCCGGCCGACCCGGGGAGCATGGCCGCGGCTCTCCGGTTGGCCGTTCGTCTGGCAGGATGCCGTTGATCAACGGCGGCCGGTTTTCATAACCGCGCGGACTTGCCGGTCGAGGTCACGCGCCTTGATCGCATCCTTTTTCTCGTAGATTTTCTTTCCCTTGCCCAGGGCGATTTCGACCTTGACCAGGCCCTTGTCGTTGAGCAAAACCCTGAGGGGAATGAGGGACAAGCCGCGTTCCCGGACTTTTCCGTTGAGACGCTTGATTTCCCGGCGGTGAAGGAGGAGCTTGCGAGGCCGGCGCGGGTCGTGGTTCCAGCGGTTGGCCGCCTCGTAGGGGTTGATATGGCAGTCGACGAGAATGATCTCCCCGTCGCGCACGTCGGCGAAGCTTTCCTTCAAACTGATCCGTCCCTCGCGGATGGATTTGACCTCGCTGCCCTGGAGGACGATTCCGGCCTCGAATGTCTCCAGGATCTCGTAATTGAACCGGGCCGGTTTATTGACCGCGATGACTTTCCCTGGAGAATTCATGATTCGACCCGGACGAGGCCGACCCGGCGCTTCTCCATCCGAACGACGATGAAGCGCCGGCCGCCATGGAGGAGAACGTCTTTTTCCTTGGGAATCCTGCCGAATTCGGACAGGAGAAAACCGGCCAGGGTGGTGTAATCGGGGCTCTCCGGGAGGTTCAGGCCGAGGCGTTTATTGATCTCCTTGATCCCGGCCGAGCCCTTGATGATGACCGCCCCGTCCTCGGCCGGCAGATGCCAGTCTTCCTCGGGGGCGTCGTACTCATCCCGGATCTCGCCGACGATCTCCTCGAGGATGTCCTCAAGGGTCACGAGACCCTCCATGTTTCCGAACTCGTCGACGACGAGGGCTAATTGGATGCCCTTTTCCTGCATCTGAAGAAGGACCTTTTCGACCGGTGCGGACTCGGGGACGAAAAACGGCTTGCGGAGATGGGCGGTCAGCTCGAAGGGCCGGCCGGACGCCAGGCAGAGAAAAAGATCCTTGACGTAAATCACACCCTCGATATGGTCCATCCTGCCCCGGTAGACGGGGTAACGGCTGAACCCCTCGGACTCGACGAGCTTGAGAATCTGCTCCCGGGAGGACGAGACCTCGATGGCCTTGATCTGCGGGCGGGGGATCATGATTTCCTTGACCGGGCGGGAGGCCAGATCGACGATTTCGGAGATCATGGCCTTGCGGTGGGCCGGCAGGCTTTTCAGGCCTGAATGAAGGAGGGCCTTCGCCTCCTCCTCGGCTATAAAAAGCGAACGCGCGTCCGGTGTTTTCCCCCTTGAGCGGAAGAGCACCCTGGTGGGGAACCCGAACAGATGGACGAGGGGGGAAAAAAGGACCAGCAGGAGGCGAAAGACGGGGGCGAACAGAAGGGAAATGCGGAGCGGATGCCGGGTGGCGAAGATTTTCGGGTTGATTTCGGAGAAGACGAGAAGGAAGACCGTCGTGCCGGCCGTGGCCAAAAGAATGGCCCCGGTGTCGTTTCCGAGAAGCGACGTCGCCAGCGAGGTTGCCAGGGCCGCCGCTGCGGTGTTGACGAGGTTGTTCCCGATAAGGATTGCGGTCAGGAGTTTGTCAATCCGGGCAGTGATTTTTCTTACCATGCCGGCCCGGCGGGAGCCCTTTTTTTCCAGGTATTCGAGGGTGTGGGGCTTGACGGCGATAAAGGCCGTTTCACTCATGGAGAAAAATGCGCTCAGGATGATAAAGAGGAAAAACAGGAGGACGGTCGTCAGTATCATGACCGCCGGTTAGGCGTCCAGGCCGACCTTGACATCCTTGAAGCAGGCGGACAGCGTCGAGGTGATCTTGCGTTCGATCTGGGCCGTCGACATGGAAGAAGCCATTGCGATTTCGGAGACCACGAGTTCCTTGGCTTTTTCCATCATTTTCTTCTCGCGGAAGGATAAGGGCTTGAGAAGACTGAGGTAATAAAGGCTTTTCAGGACGGCGACCATGTTGAGGACCGTGCCCGACTTCATCAGCCCGGTGTGTTCCTTGTACCGGCCCTTCCAGTTCATCGTCACTTCGACTTCCCCGTTTTTCAGGTAATCGAAGATTTCTTTCACGGCGCCGTTCCCGATCAGTTTGCGGATGCCGATTTCCTCGAACGAGGACAGGGGGACCATCACCAGGGTGTTGCTGGAAACAAGGCGGAGATGATAAACAGTAAAATTTTCTCCGTTATAGGCCTGCTCCTGGACATCGACGACCAAGCCCAGGCCCTGATTGGGATAAATGACTCTATCGCCAACCTTGAAGCAGTTCATAGAGCCTAATTTTAACAGAATGAGATGTTTTCGTCAACTCCCGAATCAATTTTTATAAACATAATACCGAT
>JAFGEN010000032.1 GCA_016931595.1 Candidatus Aminicenantota bacterium
CTATGACCTCGTTCAGAAAATGTTCGATGCTCCGTATGAGGAGAGCCCGGCTCCGACCAAGATTCCGGCCGGGGCGATCGAGTTCGATTTGGCCGGCTTCGGCCCGGCGGTTTCGGTCCGGCTTGACATCGAAGACGCCGTCGGCCGGGCGGCCTGGGCCGACGGCCGGACGCTGGAAACGTTCGTCCAAGCCGATTCCCCCGTGGGGCATTTCCGATTTGCAGGAGTGCATCCCGGATTCAAACCCATCCTTCGGATGCCGCCCTATACGGGCGGGCCGGCCGGCGGCGCCGCCGACTCGGTCAGCGGTCAGGACCTCCGCCGACTCGGCTACAATGCGGGGCGGGTCGAGGAAAGAGACGGCATGGCCGTTTACCGCCAGCCGGGATGGAACGGCTTTTATTACGAAATCGCCGTCGCCTGGCGGACGGACGCGGACGGAACCCTGACCGGAGCCTGGTCCGTGACCTCGAAACTTTCCGACGACCGGGGCGAACCAGCGGCCGCGACCCGGGCCCTGGCCGCCCTGGCCTCCGGCCTCGCTCCCGCTCTCGAAAGCCACCGGAACTGGTGGAATATATTCTGGTCTCGTTCCTCTCTCCGCATCCCCGATGCCGTTCTCGAGAAACAGTGGTACCTGGAGACGTATAAATTCGGCGCGTCCGCCCGACGCGGCGCGCCTCCGATATCGCTTCAGTCTGTCTGGACAGCCGACAACGGACGGCTTCCCCCGTGGAAAGGCGACTTTCACCACGACCTCAACACCCAGCTCTCTTACTGGCCCTGCTATTCCGGAAACCGCCTCGAGGAGGGACTGGGATTCCTCGACTGGCTCTGGGAGCGCCGCCCCGTCTTTGAACGATACACCCGGGCGTATTTCGGGACCTCCGGACTCAATGTGCCCGGCGTGACCACCCTGGCCGGCGAACCGATGGGCGGTTGGATCCAATATTCATTTTCTCCCACCGTCGGGGCCTGGCTGGCCCAGCATTTCGAGCTGCATTGGCGCTACAGCGGAGACCGCGGGTTTCTCAGGGACCGGGCCTTTCCCTGGGTTCGGAGCGTGGCTATCCATCTTGAAGAACTGTCCGTCCGCAACCCGGACGGGACACGGCGGCTGCCGCTGAGCTCGAGCCCCGAAATCCACGACAACAGCCGCCGGGCTTGGTTTGCCGAGACCACCAACTACGACCTGGCCTTGATCCGCTGGACGTTCCTCACCGCCGCGAAGATGGCCGACGAGCTGGGGCGCCCGGACGAGTCCGCCCGGTTTACCGCCCTGGCCGCCGAATGGCCGTCCCCGGCCGTCGACCCAAAGGATGGGTTGATGTTCGCCCCGGGAACTCCATACGCCGAATCCCACCGCCATTTTTCCCATGCCATGGCCTTTCACCCCCTCGGCCTGATCAACCCGACCGGAACACCCGCCGAACGGGAGGTCGTTCGGAACACCCTGGCCGCTCTGGACAGGATCGGGCCCGACGGCTGGTGCGGCTATTCCTGGGCCTGGCTCGGGAACATGAAAGCCCGGGCCTTGGACGGCGACGGGGCCGCCCGGGCCCTGAGGATCTTCGCCCAGGCCTTCTGCCTTCCCAACAGCTTCCACGCCAACGGCGATCAGACCAAATCGGGTTACTCCAAGCTGACCTACCGGCCCTTCACCCTGGAGGGCAACTTCGCTTTCGCCGCCGGGCTTCAGGAGATGCTGCTCCAGAGCCACGACGGGATTGTCCGCGTCTTTCCGGCCGTCCCCCTCTCCTGGAAGGAAGCATCGTTTACGACCCTTCGGGCTCGGGGGGCGTTTCTTGTCTCAGCCGAGATGACCGAAGGCTTGGTCCGCTGGATCAAAATCCTGCCGGAACAAGGCGGACGTCTCCGGCTCCGGAATCCCTTCGAAGGGCTTTTTCATATCGACGGGGTGAAGGGGAACGCGGTCGATGGATTGATCGAAATCGATACATCCCCCGGCCGGGAGATTCTCCTCGAATTCGAGGAGGAATGACCGGAGCGGCTTTCCGTCGTTCAGAATTTGGGGACGATCCGGACGGTCACCACCCGTTTCAAACCGCGGGCATTGTCCAGGAACACGAGCCGGTAATCTCCAAGGAATCCGGGCCCCGGCGTCCAGGCGAACGTTCCGGTCTCGGGGTCCAGGAACGACCCGGCGGGAAGAGGCCGAGCCTCGCCGCCCTCGTCCAGGTATCCCCGATAGGCGGCAGAACCGCGGGATCTCGTCTTGAGCAATCCGGCAGGGCGGACGGTATCGAACGGTCCGGCTTCGGGGTCCAGGTGGATTTCCATCCGCTCGGTTTCGCGGGCACGGACGACGAGACGTCCGTCGCTTTCCGGAAGGAGCATCCGGAGAGGATCCCGCCCGTTCCAGCCGATGCGGGAGAAGACGGGCAACTGGACATTTTCAGCGAAGGTCCGTTCCTCCAGGGCGGCCGAGAAGGCCGACCCTTCCGCCTGGGACGAGGCCCCCGTTCCGTTGAAGATATCGAAATAGCGGCTTCCGATTCCGTCGGCGTGACCCGAGTCATCGGAAACGCTCCAGGCGATCGTATGGACGCCGTCGGTGTAACCGGTCGTATCGATGGTCAGGAATCCGACCGCCCCATCGGTGTTGGCGTATCCCGGGAAGAGCGTGGCGATGTCTTCCCGGTAATTGTTATACGCCGGATGGCCGAGGGGAAGACCGTCCACCCAGACGGTGATCGTCGAACCGTCGAACGGAATGGAGGCGGGCATCGGGGTGAGGGCCCAGCCGAAATTCACGTAGGCTGAACCCGAGGCTGTCCCTCCCTGCCCCGGCGTATCGATCGCCCCGAAAGGATTCACCGCATTGGCATTGTCGCAATAAAACGTTTTCGACCCCAGGGTGATCGACTGGCCTTCCAGGTCCTGGGCCACGGCCCAGAGGGTCACGTTGCCGTTGCCTCCGCCGGGGAGGAAATTGGTCAGGAGCATGTAGCCCCATCCCGCCCGGCGGTTCGAGGGCAGGGTGGGATAGGCCCCGGCAACGTCAGGGCGGGCGCCTTCGACGAAGACGGCATCGCCGATGTAGACCAGAGACCCTCCCGGTTCCGCGCCGATGGGATCGCGATAGATTTTGACCGCTTGGACGCCGATTTCGTCCAGGGCCCAGCCCGTCACCGGGACGCTGCTCCGAACGGTCGTGCCCATATTTGGCGTTTCAAAGGCGCCGATAGGTCCGGATGTTGTCCCGGCGGAATAGACGGTCAGGCTGACGGCGACGGTTTTCGGCAGGTACTGGGGGGCGTTGGGGTCGGAGACGGAAACGATGCCCGTGTAGGACCCCGGGCCCAGTCCGGATGGATCGACGGTGACCGAAATCCGGCCGCTGCCCGACCCGTTCGCCGGAGTCGCCGACAACCAGGACTGGTTATCCATGACCGCCCAGTTTTGGGAATCGAGCCCGGAATTGACCACAGTGAAAGTCTGGGCCGAAGAGACGGATCCTCCGGCGACGGCCCCGAAGAACAGTTGGTTTTTCCCAAGGGTGATCGAGGGATTCGGCGGGGCGAAGGCTTGCGCCCAGCCGAATATTTCCGCCGTGGACTGGCTGTAATTGGTGTCCCAGACCCAATACACGATCGAACCGTCCGGCGTTGCGGCGATATCGCCGTAGGTGCATCCCGCAGAGCCCGGGACGGATGCGACTCCGCTCCATGTGCCGTCGGCGGACAGGATATTGTAATCCATCGCCGTCCCGCCGCCCCATCCGCCCTTCTGCCAGACGGCGTAAATCGAACCGCCGCCCTTGGCCAGGAACGGGTAATGGTGCATGTCCCAGGTCGAGATCAGCACGGGAGAGGAACACCCGGCCCCGGATTTCCTGACGTAATAGATTCCCCGAGTCGGCGTCTCCGGCGCCATGTAGATGATATGCGCGTTATCCGCGGCATCCACCCGGATCGCCGGATGCATCTGGTCTTCCCCCTCGGAATGGACATATGTCCAATCCGACCAGGAGGAATTGAAGGCCCTGCCCCGTTCGGAATAGGCGATGTGGTAGTATTCATCAGCGCCGGGCTTGGACATGAAGACGGCGGAGACATGGCCGGCGCCGATATCGATATCCGGCATCTTCGACATGCCGTACCAGGGCCCGACAAATTGGATCTCCTCCCAAA
>JAFGEN010000259.1 GCA_016931595.1 Candidatus Aminicenantota bacterium
ATGGGCGGCCGGACCGTCGACTTCGCCGCCCCGGCCGGAAGCTCGACCGTCCTTTATGCGGCCGTGGGCCCGAGCGGGCTCTGGAAAACCGAGGACGCCGGCATCACCTGGGTGCCCTCGTTCCACAACGAAGCCGTCGTCTCGGTCGGGGCCGTGGCCGTATCCCCCAGCCACCCCGACATCGTCTGGGTCGGCACCGGCGAGGCCACCGCCCGCAATTCCGTCGCGCCCGGCGACGGCGTCTACAAATCCGAGGACGCCGGCCGAACCTGGACGAACATGGGCCTGGCCGAAACCCGGTTCATCAGCCGAATCGCCATCGACCCGGTCAATCCGGATATCGTCTACATCGCCGCCCAGGGCCATCTCTGGGGACCGAACGAGGAGCGGGGCGTGTACCGGACTCAGGACGGCGGAAAGACCTGGAAGCAAGTCCTCTACGTCAATCCCGAGACCGGGGCCTGCGACATGGCCATGGACCCCTCGAACTCGAAGATCCTCTACGCCGGGATGTGGGAGCACCGCCGCTGGCCGTATTACTTCCGAAGCGGCGGCCCGGGCAGCGCCGTCTACAAGACCACAGACGGCGGCGAAACCTGGAAAAAACTCGAGCAGGGCCTTCCGGCCGGTCCCTGGGGCCGGATCGGCCTTGGCGTGTCCCGAAGCGCCCCGAACGTCGTCTACGTTCTGATCGAAGCCGAGGACAGCGGTCTCTTCCGGTCCGACGACAAGGGCGCGACCTGGCGCCGCGCCTCCGACGAAGCCACCTACGACCGGGTCAACTTCCGGCCGTTCTACTACAGCCGGCTGACCGTCGACCCCAATAACGACCTGGTCGTCTACGTCTATTCCGGTTCCTGCTACGTCAGCCGCGACGCCGGCAAGACGTTTGAGAACGTCTTCCGCGGGGCCCACTCCGACCACCACGCCGTCTGGGTCGACCCGTTGAATTCCGACCACGTCGTCGACGGCAACGACGGCGGCATCGACGTCTCCTGGAACGGCGGGCGGACCTTCTACGCCGTCGCAAACCGGCCCTGGGCCGAGCTCTACAACGTCGCCTACGACATGCGCGACCCTTATTATGTCGGCTTCGGGCTGCAGGACAACGGCAACTGGGTCGGGCCGTCCAACACCCGCGAGCGGGCCGGCATCGTCAATTCCGAATGGCTGTCGACGGGGGGAGGCGATGGCTACTACGCCCAGTTCGACCCGGTCGAATGGTGGATCCACTACCGGAACCTCCAGATGGGCGGCATTGAGCGCCACAACCTCAAGACGGGTGAGTCGCAGCGCATCCGGCCTGAACCGCCGGTGACCGAGCCGCCCTACCGGTTCAACTGGAACTCCCCCGTCTACCTCTCCCCCCATGACCGAAACGTCCTTTATTTCGGCGGAAATTTTCTTTTCAAATCGACCGACAGAGGGATCTCCTGGACAAAAGTCAGTCCCGACCTGACGACCAACGACCCCAAGAAGATCATCGATTCGGGCGGCATCACCCCCGACAACACCGGGGCGGAGAACCACTGCACGATCCTGACCATCAGCGAATCCCCCTTGAAACAGGGCGTCATCTGGGTCGGGACCGACGACGGACAGGTCCAGGTGACCCGCGACGGCGGGGCAAACTGGGAGAACGTGACCAAAAACATCAAGGGCTTCGCCGCGAGCGACAATTGGGTCACCCGGATCGAGGCCTCCCATTTCATCCAGGGCGGCGTTTACCTGACAGTTTCCCGCCACCAGGTCGCCGATTACAAACCCTATATTTTCAAGAGCGAGGACTTCGGAACGACCTGGGTTTCGCTCCGCGGGAACCTGCCCGAATACGGATTCCTCCACACGGTCCGGGAGGATGTGGAAAACAAAGACCTCCTCTTCGTCGGAAGCGAATTCGGGTTGTTCGTCAGCCTGAACGGCGGGCGGTCCTGGACGCCCTACAAGACCGATTTTCCGACCGTGTCCGTCCGCGACATCCAGATCCATCCCCGGGAGCGGGACCTGATCATCGCCACTCACGGCCGCGGCGTCTGGATCGTCGATGATATCCGGCCGCTGGAGAAGATGACCGCAGAAGCCGCGGCGAAAGAGGCGATTCTCTATAACGTCAAGCCGTCCAAGATCTTCGCCTACCGCGGGTACGCAGACGCGACCAACGCCTACGCCGGGCCGAATTCCCCCTTCGGAGCGGCCGTCACCTATTACCTGAACCCGGCCGCGGCGAAGGACGCCCGGGTCCGCATCTCGATCACCGATGCCTCGGGCCGCGAAGTCGCGACCCTGTTCGGGTCAAAAAAACCGGGAATCAACCGGGTTTATTGGAACCTGCGCGAAGGCGCTTCCCCGGGACCGGCGGCCCCGGGCATGAGAGGCGGGGGACGCGGCATGGGCGGAGCACCCTGGGTCCTGCCGGGCGAGTACAAGGCCGTCCTCGAAGTGAACGGGAACAAATTGGAAACGAAGGTCATCGTCCGGCCCGACGAACTCCAGGACATCACCGTCGAAGAACGGGAAATGGCCCGTACGTATCTCCGCCAAGCTCAGGACCTGGCCCAAAAAGGACGGACGCTGCTTTCAACCCTCGCTTCCCTGGGAAAGCAAGTCGACGCTCTGTCCAACCAGTCGACGGGCAACGCCGAAACGAAGCTCAAAGAAGTGAAGTCCAAGATCGACGCGATCAAGAGCGTCTACTTCGTCAGTCCGCCCGGGATGGGCATGTACCGCAAGCCGATCCTCGTCGCCTTCCGCGGCGGGACAATCGCCGAATTGGTCCAAGGCATCGCCGGAAGCTTCAACTCCATCGGCCGGCCGACTCAGACATCGATCGACCTAATGAACAGCCTCAAGGCCTTCGTCGAGCCGCTGGCCGCCAAGATGAAGGAAATTCAGGACAAGGATTTGCCGGAGCTCAACAAGCTCCTGGCCGCGAGCGGTTTCCCCTATATTAAGTAAAGCAGGGGGGTCAGGTCTCAATTATCGACATTTTTCGTTAAGACCTGACCCCTCTTGATTGCCCATGGCGGCATCATAAGGTAAAATGACCCCGCCTTGAAAAAACATCACACCCGCTACATCGACCGGTTCAGCGGACTGTAATCCCCTTTTCCTCCATCCCCTTCGGGCTCAAGCGGGAGCTTCCTTTCACCCTTTCCGCTATAAGGAGGAAGATCATGAAAATCGTCGTTTTAGGGTCGGGGCTCGTCGGAGCGCCGACCGCCCTGGATTTAGCCGCCGATTCCCGATTCGAAGTCACCGTCGCCGACCGGGATCCCGAAGCGTTCTCCCGCCTCGGCGGGATAAAAAACATCGCCACCGTCCAGGTCAACCTGTCCGACTCGAAAACGGTCACGAAGCTCGTTCGGAATTATGACCTGGTCCTGAGCGCCGTCCCCGGCTTCATGGGCTTTCAAACCCTTAAAGCCGTCATTTCCGCCGGCAGAAACGTCGTCGATATCGCGTTTTTTCCCGAGGACCCCTTCGAGCTCGAGGACCAGGCCCGGGCCGCCGGCGTCACCGCGGTCGTCGATTGCGGCGTCGCCCCGGGGATGTCCAACCTCCTGGCCGGCCACGCCGCCTCGCTCCTGGACGAAACCCGTTCGGTCCTGATCTATGTCGGAGGCCTGCCTGAAATCCGGGAGTGGCCCTTCGAGTACAAGGCCGTGTTCTCGCCGGCCGATGTTCTCGAGGAATACGTCCGGCCGGCCCGCTATATCCAAAACGGCGCCCTCGTCGTCAAGCCGGCCCTCTCGGAGCCGGAGAGGCTCGAGTTCCCGGGCGTCGGCACGCTCGAAGCCTTCAATACCGACGGCCTCCGGACGCTGGCCCGAACCCTTTCCGCGCCCGATATGAAGGAAAAGACCCTCCGATACCCCGGGCACATCGAAAAAATGGCCATGCTCCGGGAAACGGGATTCTTCGGGTCGGAGGAAATCGAGGTCGGAGGCGTCCGGGTCAAACCCCTGGACGTCACCTCCCGGCTTCTTTTCCCGAAATGGAAGCTCGAGGATGGCGAAACCGACCTGACGGTGATGAAAATCATCGTCGATGGACGTCGCGGAGAAGAGACGCTGCGCTACACCTATGACCTCCTCGATCGGCGCGACCCGGCCACCGGAGTCCACTCCATGGCCCGGACGACCGGCTACACCGCCTCCTGCGCCCTGAGGCTGCTGGCCGACGGAGTGTTCGCCGAGAAGGGAATCATCCCGCCCGAATTCATCGGCCGCCGGCCGGAATGCGTGACCGTCATGCTCGACTCGCTGCGCGAGCGCGGCGTCGTCTATCGGGAGACGGTCGAAAAGATCTGATCCCCCCGGGATGAAAAGCAACCAAATTCAAGGGGATCCGGTATATCTGGAGTGAAAGGAAGAGAAGGATGCCCGGTCTTTTTCCGCCCACGGAGTCCCGCCCGGCTCAAAAATCCCCGAACCTGACGTCAACTGTTCTACTCGTTCTCGCCACGGCCCTCTCGGCCGGCTGCGACGCGCCGGAAATGCGGCCGCAGCCTTGGCTCCAATACGCCGCTCCCGAAGAAGCCGGCTTTTCATCGACGGACCTGGAGGAGGCGAGGACGTTGGCCGAAAAAGGCGGTTCGGGAGCGGTCATGGCCGTTTCCCACGGCCGCGTTCTCCTGGCTTGGGGAGACGTCGGCAGGAACCTGGAGCTTCATTCAGTCCGCAAGAGCCTGGTCAGCGCGCTCTACGGAATCGCCGTCGGGCAAGGCCGGATCGACCTGGATGCGACCTTGGAAGAATTGGAGATCGACGACGAGCCGAGCCCCCTGACCGCCGCAGAAAAGAACGCCCGGATCCGCGACATCATCGCCGCCCGGTCGGGCATCTACCTGCCATCGGCCTACGCCTCTTCGGACCAGGACGCCGAGCGGCCGGCTCGGGGCAGCCATCCTCCGGGAACACATTGGTTTTATAACAATTGGGACTTCAACGCCGCCGGCGTGATTTACGAACGTCTTGCCGGAACGTCCATATACGAGGCCTTCGCCGAACAGATCGCCCGGCCGCTGGGAATGGAAGACTGGTCGCCGCGGGAAGGCTTTCCGGTTTATGAGCCGAGCCGCTCGAGCCACCCGGCCCTGACATTTCGGATGTCCGCCCGCGACCTGTCCCGTTTCGGTCAGCTTTATCTCCAGGAAGGAAAATGGAACGGCGCTCAGATCATCCCGGAGTCTTGGGTTCTGGAAAGCACGAAGCCGATTTCGGAAACCGGACCCGGCCGGGGATACGGCTTCATGTGGTGGACCTATCGCGCCGGTTCGTTCGGCCCGCAGTACGGGGACCTGGACAACTACGACTGTTTTGCCGGTTCGGGAACGGGCGGACAGCTGGTCGCGGTCATTCCGACGCTCGAGATGGTCATCGTCCATCGGGGGGACACCGACAATAACCATCCGATCGGCGGGCGTCAGGTCTGGGACATCGTGTCCCGAATCGTCGCCGCCCGGACCGGCGATGCCGCCGAGAATCCCCGGCTTGTCCCCCTCGCTCCTATTCCCTTCGCCACCCAGCTCCCCGCCGCCGCTCCCCCGGATTTCATCAAACTCACCCCGGACGCGATGGAAGAATATGCCGGCGACTATTCATTCGGGGGTAAGGATCTCATCCGGGTTTTCTCCTGGCTCGGGCGGACGTTCATGAGCATTCCAGGGGAAGGCGAGGCGGAACTCTTCTCTCTCGGAGAAGACGCCTTTACCATCCGCGTTCTCCCCGGCGTTCGGATCGCCTTCGGTCGGGACGCCGGCGGAAAAGTCGCCGGAGCGGTGATCCGGATGGGAAATCGCGAAATCCGGGCGGTAAAAACGAAAACAGAAAATATTTTTAAATCCCCATGATGACCGGCGACAAGGCCTTCGAAGCGGTCAATCCCTATCGCCGCATCAAGATCGTCTCATCACCCGGGTTGAAATCGGAGCGTATCCGGGTTATATATTCCTTAACGCCGTTCGAGTTGGAGGTTCTCCCATGAGTCTCAAGCAAATCTTTGCCGAAGGTAAAAAGGAAAGAATCCGTAGGAAATCGCTCAACCGCGGGCAAGGGGACTTGAAGGCCAAGCAAGAAGCCTTGGCCGGCCGGCTGACGGACCTGGGACGGCGGGCCTGGGTGGAAAAAAGCGCCCTTTCGGCTTTTCCCGAGCTCAAATCCGCCCTGGAGACGCAACAGGCCGAAATCGACGGCTTAACGCAAAGCATAAACGACGCCTCCAAACGCAGAGAGGAGAAAGAAGGCGCGAAAAAACTGGAAGGCGAGCGGTTCGACACCGAACGCCTGGCGGTCGAGGATAAGAAAAAGGAAACCGACGGCCGGTTGAACGCCGAAAAGGACCTTTTAAAAACCCTGCAGAAAAGCTTGAGCCAATCCGAGAGCCGGTCCGCCCAGATCCATAAGGAGCGGGACCAGCTGCATAAAAAAATCACCGATCCGGCCACGGCGGCCGAAGACAAAGCCTCGGGCGAAAAGAGCCTCCAGGAACTTGGAACCGAGGAAGCCGGCCTTCTCGAGACCAGGAAAAACCAGGGTGAGTCGATCAAGGCCCAAACCGATAAAATCGCCCCCCTCCAGGCCGAATCCGACACCCTCCAAAAACAGATCAAGGACATCTTGGCGGGTCAGAAGGCATCCATGGGGGAATTCGACAAAGCCCTGGGGGAAATCGGGAAAGAGATCGACGGACTCCAGGCCAAGATGAAGGAAGCCGAAAAAGCCCAGGCCGAATCCTTTCGATCCCTGGGCGAAGGGCTGGCCGCAGGCTCGTCCCCGGCTCCCTGCCTCAATACGGAGCTCGAGGCGGTCAAGGAGGCCGAGCGGGAGGTCGGGGAGATCAAGGCCCGCCTTTCCGACCTGGGCAGCCAGGGCAGCCCGGAAGCGGCCTCCGCTTACAAAAAAATGATGACCATCCTGGTCGGCGGCGTCCTCCTGATCGTCGCCCTGATCGTCTTGGCCGTGATCCTCTTCGCCCCGAAGAAGAAAACCATCCTTGAAGAATTGGCCGAAGGCCGGATCCCGGCCAAGGCCCTGGCCGGAGCCATGGCCGAGGTCTCGGGCGGATCGAACCGGGAAGCGGCCCAGGCAGACGCGGAAAACCTGCAAGACGGTCTGGATGCGATCAAGGAAGCCTCTGAAAAAAAGATCGGGTCGGGAACCGAAGTCGCCGGGGAAAAGGAATTGTCCGCGGTTCTAAATCCCGTTCCGGGCTGGGAGCGTTCGGACCCGGTTTACGGCCGGGTCGATTTTTCCGGCATCGATTCCGCCTCATCCCGGTCCGTCTATCGTGATTCCGACGGCCGCGAGGTCGAGGTTGAAGTGACGGACACTCATTCAGCCGCCGCCCTCCTGGCCCCCTCCCAGGCCTTGCTCTCGATGAACATGACTATCGACGACGCCCAGATCTATCAAAAAACAGGCAAGCTCGGGGGCACCCCGATGATCGAAAGCCTCGACAAGCAGGAAGGGGTTGCCCGGATCGTGCTGATCTTCAAAGATCGGTACCTGGTCAATTTGCAGACGACCGGAGAGAAGGGACTGGACCTGCTCAGGGAGTTCGCCGGCCGGCTGAACCTCAAGGCCCTGGACTGAAAACCCGGCCTGACGCCGGCACAGCGGGATCCGCAAAAGCGGCCCTTCAATCGTGCGTCACAGTCCCGGCATTTCTGATATAATAAAGGGAGAAATGAATAAAGTCGTTTTTATCGCCCGGAATTTTCATGAAGCGGATCTTCGGGATATCGAACAAAACATCTCGATGAACCCTGCCCAGCGTCAGCGGGCTGCCCGGATCATCAAACGCCGGCTGTTCGGAGCAAATCGGCCCGACGTGCGGGCCGTCCGGCCGAGGGGATGAACTCTCGGCATTTTTCCAAAGATACGAGGGACTTCCTCCGCCTTCTTTCCCATCACAAGGTTCGATTTCTGATCGTCGGGGGAGAGGCCGTCATTTATCATGGCTTGGCCAGGGGGACCGGAGACGTCGACTTTTTTTTCGAGCCATCCAAAACAAACGCCGGCCGATTATTCCGGGCTCTTCGGGAATTCTGGGGCGGGACGATCCCCGGAGTCGTCGGGACAGAGGCCCTCCTTGAACCGCATGTCGTATTCCAGTTCGGGCTTCCTCCAAACCGTATCGACCTGATGAATTCGATCACGGGAGTGTCCTTTGCCGAGGCCTGGAAAACAAAGGTCATGGAATCGTTCGAGGAAAACGAAGAAACCATTCCCGTGCCTTACATCGGACTCGAGGCTTTGATTAAAAACAAGCGATCCGTCTCCCGGGACAAGGACCGACAGGACCTTGTCTACCTGGAGTCCGCCGCGAAAAAACGATCGAAATAGCGACACTCCCGCTCCGCTTTTGGCAAACCGGCCCGTCTATGGTAAAAAAGGGGGTCTCGATCGACCCTGAAGGACACGACCATGGCGGATGAGATCCCAAAAATCTACGAACCGGCCGCCCACGAACGCCGGGTCACCGAACGCTGGCTCGAAGCCGACGCCTTCGCCGCCGTCCCCGACGGCCGGGCCGGACGCTATGTCATCATGATGCCCCTGCCCAACGTCACCGGGGCCCTCCACATGGGCCACGCCATGGACAATGTCATGCAGGACCTCCTCATCCGCTGGCGCCGGATGGCCGGGGACAACACCCTGTGGATGCCGGGGACCGACCACGCCGGGATCGCCACCCAGGCGGTGGTCGAAAAACGTCTCTTCGAGCTCGAAGGCAAAACCCGCCACGACCTCGGGCGCGAGGCGCTGGTCGCCCGGATCTGGGCCTGGAAGGACGAATACCAAGCCCGAATCATTCGCCAGCAGCAGGCCATGGGCTGTTCCTGCGACTGGAAGCGGCAGCGATTCACCATGGACTCCGTCTGCGCCCGGGCTGTCCGGGAAGCGTTCTTCCGCCTCTTCTCCGACGGGCTGATCTACCGCGGCGACCGCCTGGTCAACTGGGACTGCCAGCTCCAGACCGCCGTCTCCGACGACGAGATCGTCCACGAGACGGTTCGGGGCCATTTCTGGCATATTCGGTACCCCATCGTCGACCGCAAGCCGGGCGAGCCGGAATTCGTCTTGGTGGCCACGACCCGGCCCGAAACAATGCTCGGAGACACCGCCGTCGCCGTCCATCCGGATCCGGGCGGGACGATTGAAACTCAGATCATAAATTTAAAAAGAAAAATTTCGACCGCAGCAAAAAAAGAGCAGGCGGAGCTCGAAAAGGAACTCGACCTTTTAGAAAACAGAAAACACAATGAACTGCCGAATGATCTTCTTCGTTTGAGCACGATGGCCAGGGGAGGCCGTTTCGTCGAATTACCATTATTAAAAAAGCGGATTCCTCTCATCCAAGACGAATGGGCCGACCCGGCCCTCGGCACCGGATGCGTCAAGATCACTCCGGCCCACGACCCCAACGATTACGCCGTCTGGGAACGGCACAAGGCCGAGATCGGGATCGTCAACATCCTCAACCCGAACGGGACGCTGAACGCCGCCGCCGGCCCGTACGCCGGGCTCGACCGCTTCGAAGCCCGCAAGCGGGTCGTGGCCGACCTGAAGGCCGCCGGCCTGCTTGAATCGGTCGAGGACCGGGAGTTGGAAGTCGGCCACTCCGACCGGTCCAAAACCCCCATCGAGCCGTATCTCAGCAAGCAGTGGTTCGTCCGGATGGGCGACATCCCGGGAGGCATCGTCTGCGGGAAGGGCACGCCCCACGAATTCAAGGGCTCCGGCCTGGCCCAGGCGGCTATTGACGCCTCCCTTCCCGGATACAAATCCCCGACCGGGCGGCGCCTGGCCTTCGCCCCCGATGACGACCGCTACGGCGGGACCTACCGGGCCTGGCTCGGGGAAAAGCGCGATTGGTGCATCAGCCGCCAGCTCTGGTGGGGCCATCGCATCCCCATCTGGCACGCCGCTTTCCCCGGGGCCGCCATCCCAGGCCTCCTGGCCGGCCTCCCGAAAGCCGGGCCGGAGGACATGCATGTCTGGGTGGCCGACGATGCCGGAAATTATTATCCGGCCGCCGCATCCGCTTCCCTCGTCCCCGACCGAAGCTATTCGATTCTCGCCTGTCTCCGAAACGAGGCGGCCGAGAAGACGTACGCCTCGGCCCTGGCCGCCTCCGGCCTGGCCCAGGATCCCGATGTGCTCGACACCTGGTTCAGCTCGGCCCTTTGGCCGATGTCGACTTTGGGCTGGCCCGATCCGGCGACGGCCGCCGTCGACCCGGGCCAGCGGCCGCTGACCGCTCCGGAACCCGGCCGCGACGACTGCCTGAATTACTTCTACCCGGGCTCCTGCCTGGTCACGGCCCGCGACATCATCACTCTTTGGGTCGCCCGAATGATGATCATGGGCCTTTATCTTCGGGGCGACGTCCCCTTCACCGACAGTTTCATCCACGCCAACATCCAGGACGGCAAGGGCGAACGGATGTCCAAGAGCAAGGGCAACGGGATCGACCCCGAGGACATCATCGAAAAATACGGGACGGACGCGATGCGTTACGTCCTCTGCGACATGCAGACCGGGACCCAGGACATCCGCCTTCCGGTCCAGGCCGTTTCGCCCTTCACCGGAGAGCTCGTCGACCTGGCCGCGGCCAAGCACGGCCGGTCGATCTTTACCTATATCGACCCCAAGACCGGAAAAGAATTCGACGTCCTCGGAACGATGCCCGACCTGCCGGCGGCCAAAATCATCAGCGAGCGCTTTGAGACCGGCCGGGCCTTTTGCACCAAGCTGTGGAATGCGGCCCGGTTCATGTTTCAAAATCTCGGCGATCATCCTTTCAAGCCGCTCCGCGGTTCCGACCTGGCTGAAGAAGACCGCTGGATCCTCTCCCGCCTCTCGAAAGTCGTCCGGAAGGTGGACGCGGAGCTTCGGGCCTACAATCCCTCGGCCGCCGTCGGCGCGGCCCGCGACTTCTTCTGGGGAGACCTCTGCGACCGTTATCTGGAGATCGTCAAACCCCGAATGCGTGACGAGAGCGCGGCTCCCGTAGCCCGGTCAGTCCTGGCCCTGGCCTTCGACCACGTCCTCCGGCTCTTCCATCCCTTCGTCCCATTCATCACTGAAACGCTGTGGGAGAGACTGAACGCCCAATGCCCGGTCCGCGGGCTCCTGGCGCCTCTCCCCGCCTCGCCTCTTCTTTTGCGGGCTCCCTGGCCCGGACCCAATTCGCGCTGGGAAGAGGACACGCTCGAGGCCGACTTCGAGCTGGCCTTCGGCCTGGTCCGAGCGGTCCGGGACCTGCGGGCCCGCCACGGAGCGTCCCCGTCCCTCAAGCTGGCCGTTTCCGTCAAGGCCTCGGACGCGGAGACGGCGATCCTCGGGCGGCTTCAAGCTCTCGTCCTCCACCTGGCCAACCTCGAATCCCTCGAAGCCGGGCCCGGCGTCATCCGCACGTCAGGGGCTTCGGTCCAGGTCGTCGGCGGCCTGGAAATCTTCGTTCCCGGTTTGGTCGACCCGGCCAAGGAGCGGGAGCGCCTCGCGGCCAAGCGGGCCAAGCTCCTCGAAGAAGCGGCAAGGATCGAGGCCAAGCTCCAAAATGAAGGGTTCGTCGCCCGGGCGCCGGTCGACGTCGTCGAGAAAGAGCGCCGGAAGCTTTCCGAATGCCGGTCCCAGATCGAAGCCCTTGACGCCGGGCTCAGGGACATCGGATCATAATCCTGATGAACATCCAGGCGCCGGCCGGGCGGGACGAAATCACCCTCCGGATTCCGGACGACGCCGAGATTTTTCTCACCGCTTATCCCGTCACGACCAAGCCGGCGGTGAAGCTCGTCCTGGACGCGGTCCGCGCCCCCCTTGGAACGCCGCCTCTTCTTTCGGCCCTGGCCTCGCGCCGGCCGGGAGACGTCGTCGTCGTCGTCTCCGATTTCACCAGGCCCATTCCCTACCGTGATTTTCTGGCTCCGCTGCTGGCCGAAATCGCCTCCTCGGGCGTCCCCCGGTCGAAGATCCTGCTTCTCGTGGCGACGGGCATGCACCGCCCAAGCTCCGTCGAAGAACGCCGGGAGATGTTCGGCGAGGAAGTCGTCGAGCGCTACCGAATCGAGGACCACCGGGCCGAGGACAATCTGGGCCTGGCGGCTGTCGCCGGCCGGAGCGCTTCAGGAGCGACGATCCGCCTCAACCGAAGGTTCGTCGAGGCCGGTTTCCGGATCGTCACCGGCCTGGTCGAGCCGCATTTCATGGCCGGATACTCGGGGGGGCGAAAAACGGTCTGCCCCGGCCTTGCCTCCCTCGACACCGTCCGCAACTTCCACGGGGCGAAGTTCCTGGCCGACCCGAACGCGACAAACGCCGTCCTGGCCGGAAATCCCCTCCACGAAGAAGCCCTGTCCGTCTCCCGGGCCGCGGGAGTCGACTTCACCCTTAATGTCGTCCTCGACCGGACCCGCCGCCTGGTCCGGGCCTATGCCGGAGCCCTGGAACCGGCCCACGAAGCCGCCTGCGAATTCGTCCGGGCCTGCGCGGTCTGGCCGGTCAGACATCCGGCCGACATCGTCCTGACGGGCTGCGGCGGATATCCCCTGGATGCGACGTTCTACCAGTGCGTCAAGGGATTCGTCTCCTGCCTTCCGGCCGTCCGCGAGGGCGGGACGGTGATCGCCTTCGGAGGCTGCGCCGAGGGCGTGGGAAGCAGGGAGTACGCCGGATTGCTCAAGCAATACGCCGGCCGCTTTGATGATTTCATGGCCGAAATCGGCCGGCCCGGCGTCTTCACCAAAGACCAGTGGGAGCTCCAGATGCAGGACCGGGCTCTGGCCAAGGTCGGGGCGAAAGGGCTGCATTTCGTTTCCGACGGTTTATCGGCCGAAGCCCTGACCGGACTGACCTTGACCGGGCACCCGGCCGAACCCGGGAAACTCGGTCCCGCCGTCCAAGCCGTACTCGATGAAGCCCTTTCCCGCGGCGGACGACTGGCCGTCTTCCCTGAAGGCCCATACTGCGTCCCGGAGGCGGCGGCCGATATCATCCCCTGAAATCCCCGATGCGCATTTTAATCGCCGTCGACAGCTTTAAAGGCTCGCTCGGCTCCGCTGAAGCGGGGGCGATGATCGCCGCGGGCCTCGAAACGGGACTCGCCGCGCTCAACCTCCCGGCGGACATCGCGGTCGTTCCGACCGCCGACGGCGGCGAGGGGACGGTCGAAGCCTTCGCCGCCGCCTGCGGCGGGGAGAGAATTCCGGTTCGCGCCTCGGGCCCGCTCGGCGATCCCGTCTCCGCCTCCGTACTCCTCCTCCCGAACCGAAAGACAATGATCATCGAATCCGCTCAAACGTGCGGCTTGCCTCTGGTCTCGGGGCGGGAGGATATTCTCCGCTCCGAAACGTCCGGGCTCGGCCGGATGATCCGGGCCGCCCTCGACCGCAACCCGGAGCGGATATGGATCGGGCTGGGTGGATCGGCGACCAACGATTGGGGCGCGGGCCTGGCGGCCGAGATGGGCGTCCGGTTTCTCGACGGGAGCGGCCGGCCGCTCCGTCCCCGGCCGCTCGATTTATCGGGGATCCGGTCGGTCGATCTCGGGGGGCTGGACGGCCGCGTTCGCGGCGTCCGGTTCACGGCGCTGGCCGATGTCGACAACCCTCTGCTCGGTCCCCGCGGCGCGGCCGCGGTCTTCGCTCCGCAAAAAGGGGCCGACGCCGATACCGTAGGGCATCTGGAGGAGACAGGCGTCCGATACGCCGAGGCCGTGGAAACGGCCCTCGGCCGGTCATTCCGCGACCGGTCGGGAGCGGGCGCGGCCGGAGGCCTGGGTTTCGCTCTCCTGGCTTTCCTCGGGGCGGACATCCGGCCCGGGATCGAAGCCCTGATCGAGGCGGCGGGATTGGCGGCAAAGGCGGAACAAGCCGACTTGATCATCACCGGCGAAGGCCGCCTGGACGCTCAATCCCGCCGGGGGAAGACGGCCTACGGAATCGCCGCTTTGGCCCAAAAATCAGGCCGGCCCTGCGTCGCGTTTTGCGGGGCGATTGCCGGCCCGGTTTCTGATTTTATCCCGGACCCATTCGCCGCGGGGTATTCCATCCTTCCGGAGGCCGGTTCAGTCGCGGAGGCGAAGGCCCGAGCCGGACAGTATCTCGAACTCATCGCCCGGCGGGCGGTCCGGGAACTGTCCGCGCTGGCCCTCCGGCCATAGGATCCCGATTTTATTTTTTCGATTTTTCGGGAAGACCAGACACGAGGTCATTTGCCGGCTCCGGCTTTTCCCTTTAAGAATGCCAAAGCCCGCTCCATCGCGACATCGCGTCCGGCAAGCAAATCCTCGATCGCCGGGGTAACGGGGATGTCGGGCACGATGCCCCGGTCTTTGGGATAACCGTCGACCGCAAGCGTGTAGAGAACGAGAGGCACCCGGAGTTGAAGCCCGGTCTTGGGCAGCATGACGGAAGCCGTGGAACCGGAGGTGTTTCCGTAATATCCCGCGCCGCACTCCTCGCCGACAAAAACGGCCTTTTTATGAAAATGAAAATGCGACGTGGATTCCCCCGTTGTGGAAAAGCTGAGGCCGTCGATCAGGATGCAGGTCCGGCCGGTAAACCGGGGCGTTTCTGGATTCATCGTTCCGACGTTGGGATGATCGGTCACATCAAACCAGCCGCGGTCGTTCTTCCGGACGGCGTCTCCGGGCCAATTCTCCCGGCCCGGCGGGGCGTACTTGAACAGGTCATACCGATTCTTTTTCATCTCCAAGGCCCGGTAGTAGAGAAAAGGCCGGTCCATGAAATGGGCGAACAAAAGGCGTCCATACTCGTCGCGCCCCCCGCCGTTTCCGCGGACGTCGATGATCAGTGTTTCGATCTTTTTTTCCTGAAGCTCGCGGAATGCGTGATGAATGAACTCCGGATAACCGACGCTTCCCGAACCGCGCTCGTCTCCGAAGCCTCGGATCGTGAGGACGGCTGTCGCTCCTCGGTAGCTCAGCTCATAGAGGGGTTTGCGGACGGCGGTATCGGGGTAGCGCTCCCGGCGGAGGGCGCCGAGGTCCGCCCCGGTGATTCCGGGGACGGTCACCCCGCTCTCCCTGCCTGACGCGTCACGCAAGCGGAGGCGGAACGATTCCGGCCGGCCGAAGGCGACGGCGTAATTCAAGCCGAAGGTGTTCGGATTTTCCAGGAGGCGAAGGCGGCGGGACAAGGTATTCGCGTCGGCGGGGATCAAGGGCAATAGGATTCGACGGATCTCGTCCATCGGGATCCCGTTGACCGCCATGATCTCCGTCCCGTCCCTGACCTCTCGAGCTTGGCTCAAATTGCGGAACAGGTAGACCCTCTCCCCGATCCAGCGAAGTTCAAAAGGAAAGAGGACGGGTTGAGCGAGCAGCCCGGACCTGGTCGCCGGCGACAGCAACAAAGCCGTATGGCCGTCTTTGACTCCGGCGACCAAGGGAAGCAGACGCCGGAAAAACTCGACCTCGGAAAGCGGCCCGGTCAATCCGGCCGCAACCGCATCGAAATTTGTTTTCTGAACGTTCCGCGGGACATACCGGTCAAACCCGCCATGTCCCTCCTCGAGAACCGCCCAAAGCACCCGAAGATCCAGGCGGAGATCCTCTGCGGGGAAGGTCCGGTCATCGGAGGGCAAGGCGTGCCCCCCCCGGCCCAGAATCCCCGCCACCGCCAGCAGCCCGAGAAAAAAGACGCCGGCACGCCGTTCCCTGAATTTTGGCCTCAGCATATTCGCACTCTCTTTCATCATCGGGACCGTCAAGATCCAATGACTCCGAAAATCCGGAGGGAGTAAATCGGCCGGGCCGGGGGATGCCCCTCCATATGGATGATACGAAGAAGAGGGACCGGATGATGCCTGCGATTTGGAATCAAGAGGGTCCGGAGATGCGATATTCGAGATCCGGACTTCAGGAGAACACTGTTTCCCGGGGGAAACTGGTTTCAACCTGGACTTGGCTCTCCCGGATCAGCCCCTTCAGGTCCGAGCGAAGGCGCGGGGAGTATTCCGGAGTATGAAGCGGGCCCGAGGCCAGAACCCCGACCCAGCCGTCCCGGCCGGCGGCCTTGGCCTCGTAGAGGCATTGGTCGGCCAGTTGGAGCGTGTCTTCCCAGGAGAAGGCTTCGGGGTGCTGGTCGAGGATGGGGAACGGGGCATAGCCGATCGAGATCGTGCAGCGGATGTTCCGGCCGTCCGGCAGGACGAGAACATTGTCGCGGACGGCCAGACAAAGCTTCTCGGCGATCAGGCGGGCTTTCTCGCGGTCGGAACGCCGGGCGATCAGGATGAATTCCTCGCCGCCCCACCGGACCAGGGTGTCGGCGGTCCGGCAGACGCTCTTCAGGACCCGGGCCGTATCCTGGATCATCCGGTCGCCCACGGCATGACCGCACGTATCGTTGACCGTTTTGAAATGATCCAGGTCGCCGAGAAAGAGGATCAAGTCTTCGTTCTGGTTCAGGGGGCTGATGCCCTTCATGAAATAATTGCGGAACATCCGGCGCAGCCGGGCTTCCTCCTCGGGCATGGTCATGGTCAGATACCGGCGGTTGTAGAGTCCTGTCAGAGGATCGATCAGGACGGCTTCCCGCAGGGCTTCATTGGCCTGCTCCAGCTCTCCGGTCCGGGCTTCGACCATCGCCTCGAGAAATTCGTTCCGGCGGCGGAGCACGGTCGTCCTGCGGCGGACAACCAGGGCGATCAATCCGACGGCCAGGACCCCCCATAGGACCTGGGCCCACCACCGCCGCCACCAGGGCGCCGGGATCTGGAAGGAAAAGCTCTCCACGGACCCGAATTCGCGGGTCGGGGAAGAGGCCCGGACTTCGAAGCGATAATGACCGGGCGCAAGCTTCGGATAGCGGGCTTCATTGATGTCCGTGTTCCGCCAGGAATCCTCCAGTCCGACAAGCCGGACCTGGAAGCCGATGCCCTCCGTCCATCGGGACCCACGGGGAGCGTAATGAAAAAAGACGCTCGAATCTTTCCAAGGAATGACCGGGTCCGGGCCGAGGGATTGAAGAGGACGGTCGATCCCATCCCGGGCCTCGAGGAGAGTAACGGCGGGAGGGAGCTGCGGTTCCCGCCGCTGATCCATATCGCCATGGGCGAGACCGACGCTCAGCCCGGCCCAGACATCCCCATCCGGATCGACCCAAAGGGCGTTTTGGGCGCAATCCTCTCCGGGCAGACCGGCATTTCGTCCGTATTTCTCCACCCGGCCGCCCTCCCAGCGCAGGAGCCCCCGGGCCGTCGAGACCCAGATCACTCCCTCCGAGTCCCGCCCCAAGCCGAAGATCAAGGACTGGGACAAAGAGTGGTTCTTGGGCAGGGTTTCCTCCGCCCGCAGGATGCCGTCCTCGCGCACGATGCGCGAGAGCCGTTTATTGTTCTGCGGAGCGACCCAGGCCTCAGTCGGGCCGAGGGAAAGCACCGAAATCATTTCCTGGTCCGGCAGGGAACCCTTCGGAAGAACGGCCCATGATCTCCCGTCCCAATGGGCTACACCGGAATTTCCGACAACCCAGAGTCCTCCCGCTCCATCCTGGTCGACCTTCGTGATTCCGGCCTCGGCCGCCGGCCAGCCGGGGATGTCCGCAGCCTCGGCCCGGACATTCGACGGTCCGGGATAAATCCGAACAAGGCCCGATCGCGTCGTGGCCAGCCAGAGTGAATTCCCCGGCCCTTCGGCGATGCTGAAAACGGAGCCTATCGGTACAGATTCTCTCGGGAGGACGGACCGGGCTTCCGACCGGCCGGGAAGGATGCGCATAAGGCCGGCTTTTTTCTCGTCCTCGAGAATATGCCCCGCCCAAAGGGTTCCGCTGGAATCCTCGAAAAGAGACATGATTTGGTACTTTTCCGTACCTGGCACGAGCTTCCACCCCCCGTCCGTCC
>JAFGEN010000260.1 GCA_016931595.1 Candidatus Aminicenantota bacterium
CTGGAGGTCAAGCTGGGTCCCGTGGCGGTCATCGGGGAAGGAAAGTTCAACAAGGTCACCATGGACCTGGAGAACCTCAGCGTCGGAATGAGCCACTTCACCTTTACCGCCGGGTTGAACGTCTATTTCTAATATTGATCCTCCTGGCCGAGTTCAGTGATCCGCCTCAACAAATTCCTGGCCGGGCGCGGGGTGGCCTCGCGGCGGCAGGCCGACCGCCTCATCACCGAGGGCAGGGTTTCGGTCAACGGGACGGTCGTGGAGGACCTGGGGACCAAAATCGACGAAAGCGGAGACCGGGTTTCGGTCGACGGCCGGACCGTGGGCGGACGAGGGTCGGCCGTCTATTGGATGTTGAACAAGCCGGCCGGATACCTGGTGACCATGGACGATCCATTTGAGCGACGATCCGTCCGGGAGTTGATGTCCGGCCTGCCGCCCAGTGTGAAGCCGGTCGGACGGCTGGACAAGGACAGCGAGGGGCTGCTCATCCTGACCAACGACGGAGATCTGGCCTTCCGCCTGACCCATCCCCGCTACGAGGTGGCCAAGCGGTACGTGGTCAGGGTCAAAGGCGAAGTCGACGAACCGGCCGCGGCCCGCCTCCGGGCCGGGGTTTTCGTCGAGGGGCGGAAAACGGCCCCGGCCAGGGTCGAGGTCTTCGAGAAATCGGCCCGGGAATCCGTTCTTCAGGTCGAGATTCACGAGGGCCGCAAACGCGAGGTCCGGAATATGCTCCAGGCCGTCGGCCACCCGGTTCTGGCCCTGAAGCGGGTGATGTTTGCCGGACTATCGCTCTCGCATCTTGCGCCGGGGGAGAAGCGGCCGCTGACGCCGCCGGAGGTCCTCCGGCTGAGGAAGGCGGCGGGGCCCCGGTGAAAAAGGACCTTGTCCCGGCCGTCCTGCTGGCCGTCCTGGCCTTGGCCGGGACTTGGCCCCTCGTCCTTCACCTTGAGGACCGGTTCCCCAACGACCCTTATGACCCGGCCTATTGCGTCTGGGCGATGAATCAAACCCTCCGGACGGTCCCGGGGGGCGACCTCTCCGGCTGGGCCGATGGTCCGATCTTTTATCCTCATAAAGGAACCCTTTTTTACGCCGACACGGTTGTCGGGCTGGCTCTTCTCGGGGCGCCGCTGGCCATTATCACCGGCGATGTCCTTGCGGCCCATAACGTCCTTCTGATCCTTTCGTTCTGGATCGCGGGCTGGGGGATGTACCGGCTCGTCAGGCGGTTCGGCGTCGGGCGGCCGGAGGCGTTCCTGGCCGCCGTCGTCTTTGCCTTCTTCCCTTACAATTTCTCCCATATCATGCATCTGGAGCTCTTGTTCTACGGCTGGATGCCGTTCTGCCTTTTATTCATTCACCGGTTGTTCGACGATGCGTCCTGGAAGAATGTCATCGGGGCGGCCCTGTTTTTCATCCTTCAGACTCTTTGCTGCACGTATTACGCCGAATACCTGGCCCTGGTCGCCGGAGCGCTTTTTCTCTTCTTATTGCTCCGGAACAAGCGCTGGAAAGATCGAGCCCTCTGGGTCCGGGCGGCCGGCCTGGCCGCCCTCATCGCGTCCGTCCTCATCCCTTACTATTTGGGCTATGCTCGGGTCCATGCCCGGATGTTGTTCGAACGGCCTCTCTGGGAGGTGAAGCTCCTTTCGCCGGAACTGCAGGACATGTTCACTCCGCCGGATTGGAACCTTCTCTGGGGATGGCTGGCCGGGAAAGCGCCGGAGATGGAGAAGCTGGTCTATCCGGGGTTCCTGCCCTTGTTGCTGACCGCAGCCTGGGTGTTGCTGGTCGCCCGCAAAGCCAGGGCCGGGCGCAAGGGCGATCCCCCCATCCAAACCTCGAAAGGCCTTTGGACCGTCTGGTCCGCCCTCAACCTGGCGGTCTTTCTGCTGATCGCCGCCGTCGGGATCACCGGCGGATTCGAGGTGAAGATCGCCGGGATCGCGATTTCCGTCCGGAGTCTTTTCAACCTGGTCCTTATCTTTCTCCTGTCGATGGTTCTTCGCGCTGCGGCGGACCGGAACAGGCGTTCGGCCTGGGCGGGATTTTTCCGGGCGATGACGCCGACTGAGAAATTTTATTGCGCCCTCGTCGTCGTCTCCTGGATTTTGGCCTTGGGCCCGACCATCAAGCTGTTCGGCCGGGAGGTCGTCGCCGGCCCTTACGCGCTTCTTTACAACTGGATTCCAGGGTTCAAGGGATTGCGGGCTCCCGGGCGGTTCGTCGTCCCGGCCGTCCTTGGGATGTCGGTCATTCTGGCCCTGGCCGCGTCCGGACTTCGAACGAAACTCAAATCCCGCTCGGCCGGACTTCTCTGCGGCGCGGCTGTCGCGGCGGTGCTGGTCCTCGATTATGCCTTTGTTCCCGTCCCCCTGGTTCCGGCTGAGACGGCCGAAACGGTCCCGCGGATTTACGATAAAGTGAAAAAACTTCCGGCCGAAGCGGTCTTAATCGAACTTCCGATGCCCGCCTGGGACGGAGAAGAGCATGAGGATGCGCTTCCGGTCTACCGGACGATGTTCCACGGAAGAAGGATCGTCAACGGTTACAGCGGCTATACCCCCCCGGCTTACCGGGTCGTCCGGGAGGCGATGGAGAGATTCCCCGAGCGCCGGACGTTCGACCTTTTGGAAAATCTCGAGGTCGAATATCTTTTGGTCCATACAACAGAATACCGGGCGGAAAAGGGCCGGGAGACGGTCGAACGGTTGAAGGACGAAACCCGCCGGGCAACGCTGATCGCCGAGATGGACGGCGATTTTCTCTACCGTCTCGAGCCGTACCGCAAGGTCCATGAAGCCGAGGCTCCGATCCCTCCGCCGCCTCCCCGGGTCATCGGCGACCGCTCCCTCTGGAAAGCCGAGTCCCGGCTGAATCCTCACCTGGCCGGGCTGGCCCTCGATGGAAA
>JAFGEN010000261.1 GCA_016931595.1 Candidatus Aminicenantota bacterium
ACGCCGCGGCCAGGAGAACCGCGATCGGCCGCCCGGTTCGGCCCGCCCGCGTCCTCATCAAAAGGAATACCCCGCGGTGATCCGGAAGGACCGTTGGGCCTGGCGGAAGCGGCTTGCCGGGAGGTTGGAGGGATGAAAGTAGACGGCGTCCAGGAGGTTGTTGACGGCCAGCTGGACATCCAAACCCGAGGCCGCCTTCACAGTGAGGACGGCATGAAGGACAAGGGCTTCGCCGATCCGGTCGCTTCCGGTCGAGGGAATGACTTTAGGATTTTTCCGGGCGCCCAAATAATGGGCGCGAAGGCTGAGGCGCAGGGAGGGCGTGAGGGTGTAGACGACGCCGGCATTAGCCCCGTGAGGGGCGATCTCGGCGACTTGGATGTCCCCGTCGTCCAAGGAGGACGTGTAGGTGTAATTCAGCCAGGCCCTCCACGGACCATTCCGGTAAAGCAAGGAGGCTTCGCCGCCGGTCGTCGTCAGCGATTCGGCGTTGTCCCACCGCCACTCATCGCCCTGAAACGACCGGGTCAGGAGGTTGGACAAACGGTTTCGGTAAAGGCAGAGGTCGAACCGAAGGTATTGAGAGAACGACCAGCCTCCCGCCGCCTCAAAGGAATCGATCCTCTCCGGTTTCAAATCCGGATTGCCCAGGCCGTTGGTGTAGTCCCAGGGCTTGGGAGCCCGGAAAGCACGGCCGAAGAGAATTTTCCCGGTCAGCCGGCCCCGGTTCAAGACAAGTCCGGCCCGGGGTGTCGTCACCGAACCATAATAGCTGCTCTCGTCGTGCCGGGCGCCGAAAAAGAGGTCGAGCCCTTTCGCTAGGGCGGCCTGGGCCTGGGCGTAGCCGGAGAACAGGCTATTGGCCAGCATGGACGGTTCGGCCGGGACCGGGGGTCTGATATTCTCGTCCGCGCTTTCGGTAATGGAAATTTCTTCGGCCAGACGCTCCCCCTCCAGGACCAGGCCGAAGGTCAGGCGCCAGCCTGAGCCGGGCGTCCAGAAAAACTGGGCCTCGCCGCCGGCGAGGCTGTTGGGCCTGTAATACCGGTACTGGCGGCCGGGCGAGCCGGCCGCGGCCGCTTCGATGACCGGGATGGTGTCGTCCAAGACCGTGGCGTTCCGGAAGTAGACCGTCGAAAAGAACGACCACGTTTTTTGCTTTTCATAGGCATACCTGGCCCAGGAGTTGATGAACCGGATATGCCAATTGACCCCGTGGTCGAGGACCGGGGTCAGGCCTTCCCCGACTACGCCCAACTGGGACGTCGCGTAGGATGCGTCCTTGTCCTCCATCAGGAATCCGGCGCTGAATCCCCGGTAGGCGACCCGGGCCGAGACGGAAGCGGCGTTTTCAAAATTATCCATCTCGGCGGTCCAGTTGCCGTCCCCGGCCGCGGCCCTCAAGTCGGCTTTGTCGCTTTTTTTGACAGCGGCCGCAACCTTGAACCCGAAGTCCGATTGTTCATTGTAGTAGCCGTATCGGGCTCCGGCCAGGAGGGTTCCGAAATTTCCGATACCCGCCGAAACCCGGCCGCCGGTCCGGTCCTTAGGACCGCGGGTCACAATGTTGATGACGCCGGAGACGGCATTGGTTCCGTAAAGAGCCGAGGCCGGGCCGTAAACCACTTCGATGCGCTCGACGTCGTCCAGGTCGTGATGCATCCCCCCGTAATAACCGCCCGAATTCAACTCGTTGATTTGAATGCCGTCGACGAGCAGGAGGATCTTATTGTTCTGGCTCGGCACACCGCGGATGAAGGAGTAGGAGTTGATCCCCTGAGTATTACGGAACTGGATGCCCGGCAGGCCGGCCAGGGCATCCTCGAGCGTGAAATAACCATTGTCCCGGATCTCTTCGGCGGTGACCACCCGAATCGTGGCGGGAGTCCGGTCGACGGTTTCCGGCATCTTCAAGGCCGAAACGACCTTCACCTTGAGGAGGCCGTCCAGGTCGAGGGCCAAAAGCTCGTCGAGGGACTTTTCCTGGGCTGGAAGATTGGGAGCAAGGGCGAAAAGACATCCTGCGACAAGGAAAACAAGTCCCCGTTTTTTCAAAGCCGGCCTCCTCGCTTAGAATCGGCGCCGGACATGTTGTGGGGTTAATATATCCCCGCAATCCCAATCTGTCAATTTATCCTTTTCCCATCGAACAATCCGCCACCGGGAGAACCCCACCGGCCGTCCGGCGCCGGAGATCGAAACGGCCTTTTGATCGGTTTCATGCGGGGAAATTTCGGCCCACTAGAAAATTGGGATGCGATGGAAGAAGTGGCGTTTCTCTTTTCCGGCGACGGCGTCGGGGCCGGAGAGAAGAAACGGCCGAAGAGGGAGAAGGAAAACGGGGCGAATCCCTGCGGGGGTTGATTCCGGTCGCGGCCGGGGATTTTGACTCCCGGCTCGATTGACTCTCCGCGCCATTTCGGCTATCGTATTTCCCCCGGGTTTCCGCCCCGGTCTTCTCAACCGGACGATACGCGCAGATACAAATAACAGGCGGACCGTCGCCTCAATTAAGGAGAGATTCATGCCGAAGCAGACGATCATCTGGACCGAGACCGACGAAGCGCCGGCCCTGGCCACCCGCTCCCTGCTGCCCATCATCCAGGGATTCACCAAGGGGACGGGCGTGTCCGTCGAAACCCGGGACATTTCCCTGGCCGGAAGGATCATCGCCAACTTCCCCGACTACCTGCGGGAAGATCAGCGGATTCCGGATTACCTGACCCAGTTGGGCGAACTGACGGCCCTGCCCGAAGCCAACATCATCAAGTTGCCGAATATCAGCGCCTCGATTCCCCAGCTCCAGGAAGCGATCGCCGAGCTCCAGGCCAAAGGATACGCCCTCCCGGATTACCCCGAACGGCCGAAAAACGAAGCGGAAAAAGAGATCCAGGCCCGCTACGCCAAGGCCCTAGGGAGCGCGGTGAATCCCGTTCTCCGCGAGGGCAATTCCGACCGCCGGGCTCCGCTCTCGGTCAAGAATTTCTCCAAGAAGCACCCTCACAAACTCGGCGCCTGGAAGCCCGAGAATAAATCCTGTATCGTCCATATGACCGGAGGCGACTTCTACGGACACGAAAAGTCCGTGGTCAACAACAAGGAACGCGAAATCCGGATCGAGCTCGCCGGCAAGGACGGCTCGGTCAAAGTCCTCAAGGACGGGTTGACCGCGCTCCCGGATGAGATTCTCAGCGGGACCTTCATGAGCAAGAAAGCCCTCCGGGCCTTTTATGCCGAACAGATCGAAGCGGCCAAGACCAAGGGACTCCTCCTGTCGCTCCACCTCAAGGCGACAATGATGAAGATTTCCGACCCGATCATGTTCGGCCATGCCGTGTCAGTCTTTTACCAAAAAGCCCTGGACAAACACGCCGCGACGCTGAAGGAGCTGGGAGTCAACATCAACAACGGCCTTGGCGACGTATACGCCAAGATCCAGAGCCTCCCCGAAGCCAAACGAAAGGAAATCGAGGCCGACATCCAGGCCGTCTACACCGAACGCCCCTCCCTGGCCATGGTCGATTCCGACAAGGGCATCACCAATCTTCATGTCCCCAACGACATCATCGTCGACGCCTCGATGCCGGTCGTCGTCCGCGAATCGGGGCAGATGTGGGGTCCCGACGGCAAGCTCCACGAGACGATGGCCATGATCCCCGACCGCTGCTATTCGACGACCTATAAAGAAATCATCGAAAACTGCAAGCAGTTCGGAGCCTTCGACCCGGCGACGATGGGCAGCGTCCCCAACGTCGGCCTCATGGCCCAGAAAGCCGAGGAATACGGCTCCCATCCGACGACCTTCGAGATCCCGTTCGACGGAACCGTCCGGGTCGTGACCCAGTGCGACAAAATCCTGATGGAACACGACGTCGAGGCCGGGGACATCTGGCGGATGTCCCGGGTCAAGGACATCCCGATCCGGGACTGGGTCAAGCTGGCGGTCAAGCGGACCCGGGCGACCGGGGCCCACGCCGTCTTCTGGCTGGACAAGAACCGGGCCCACGACGCCCAGGTCATCGCCAAAGTCGAGCGCTATCTCCAGGACCACGACACATCCGGATTGACGATCAAGATCCTGCCGCCGGTCGAAGCGATGCGCTATTCACTGGAACGGATCCGGAGGGGACTGGACACTATCTCCGTGACCGGAAACGTGCTTCGTGACTATTTAACCGACCTCTTCCCGATCCTGGAAATCGGCACCAGCGCCAAGATGCTGTCCATCGTGCCGCTGCTGGCCGGCGGCGGGCTGTTCGAGACGGGCGCCGGCGGATCGGCCCCCAAGCACGTCCAGCAGTTCGAGAAGGAAGGCTACCTGCGCTGGGACTCTCTCGGAGAATTTTCGGCTTTCACCGCCTCCCTTGAGCACCTGGCCGGCGTCTTCCAGAACGAAAAAGCGAAGGTCTTGGCCGAGACTCTCGACCAAGCCATCGCCAAGTTCCTGGACAACAATAAATCGCCCGCCCGGAAAGTCGGCCAGATCGACAACCGGGGAAGCCACTTCTATCTCGCCCTGTACTGGGCCGAGGCTCTTGCCGCCCAGACAAAAGACAAGGAGATGGCGGACCGGTTCGCTCCGATCGCCAAGAAGCTCGGGGAAAACGCAGCCAAGATCGACGCCGAGCTTCTGGCCGCCCAGGCCAAGCCCGTCGACATGGGCGGCTATTACCGCCCCGACTATCAAAAGGTCGACCCGGCCATGCGGCCCAGCCCGAC
>JAFGEN010000262.1 GCA_016931595.1 Candidatus Aminicenantota bacterium
AGCGTTCGACCCGCTCTCCGCCTCCCATTTAGGGTTCCCTCTCAACGTTCAGGATCGCCTTCGGCGATCCTTCTCTGCTCACCCTCCTTCGAAGATTGAGGTCCGACCCCAATGAAATTGACCTCGCAGCGGCGGCTGTGCTATAAGCAGAATTCGCAAATCCGCGAGGGAGGTCCCCATGGCCCATTCCTTATTCCGGAAAAAAGAGCTGGCTCGGCTGCTCTCCGACACCGAGCTGGAAGGACATAAGCTCAAGCGGACGCTGAGCGTCTGGGATCTGACCGCTCTCGGCATCGGCTGCATCATCGGCGTCGGCGTCTTCGTTTTGCCGGGCGTCGAGGCGGCCCACCACGCGGGCCCGGGCATCATCCTGTCGTTCGCCATCGCCGGTCTGGCCTGCGCCTGCGCCGCCCTATGCTACGCCGAACTGGCCTCGATGATCCCGGTCGCCGGTTCCGCATACACATACGGCTACGCCACGCTGGGCGAGCTTCCGGCCTGGATCATCGGCTGGGACCTGATCCTGGAATACATGGTCGCCGCCTGTCTCGTGTCCATCGGCTGGTCGGCCTATCTGGTCAACCTCATCAACAACCTTCTCCGGGGATGGGGCATGGCCCTGCCCCCGGCCTTGGTCAACGCCCCGGTCGAATGGAATGCCGAGCTCCATCGGTTCGTCGGGACGGGGGCGGTCATCAACCTTCCGGCGATTTTCATCGTCGGCCTGCTGACCTTCCTCCTGATCCGGGGCATCAAAGAAAGCTCCCGGGTCAATATGATCATCGTCATCATCAAGATCGCGGTCATCGTCTTCTTCGTCGTCCTGACGGTCTGGCACATCAAGCCCTCCAATTGGACGCCCTTCATGCCGTTCGGCTTCGGCGGGGTGATGACAGCCGCGGCCATCGTCTTCCTGGCTTTCGTCGGGTTCGACGCCGTCTCCACGGCGGCCGAGGAAGCCAAGAATCCCCAGCGGGACATGCCCAGAGCGATCATGGGCTCGCTGGCCGTGGCCACGGTCCTCTACATGGCCGTTTCGGCCATTATGACCGGCGCGGTTTCCTACCTGAAGCTCGGCGTCCCCGACCCGGTCGCCCTCGTTCTCAACGAGCTGCGAATGCCATGGGCTTCGTCGATCGTCAGCGTCGGAGCCCTGGCCGGGATCACCAGCGTCCTGCTCGTCCTCATCCTCGGCCAGCCGAGGATCCTCTTCGCCATGTCCCGGGACGGCCTGCTGCCGCCGGCTCTCTCCCACGTTCACAAGAAATACAAAACGCCATACAAGACGACCATTTTGACGGGACTGGTCGTGGCCGTCGGCTCGGGACTGCTGCCGATCCAGGTCGTGGCCGAGCTGTGCTCGATCGGAACGCTCTTCGCTTTCATCATCGTCTGCTCGGGAGTGCTGGTTCTCCGGTACACCCGGAAGGACCTCAACCGGCCGTTCAAGACGCCGCTCTTCCCGTTCATCCCGGCCGCCGGCGTCCTGCTATGCGGCTACCTGATGATCAACCTGCCGATCACGGCCTGGGAGCGGTTCCTGATCTGGCTGGTCATCGGCCTGACGATCTATTTCGCCTACGGCCGCAAGAGAAGCTCCCTCCATCGGGGGCCGTCCGAACAGATCGACGCCGACATAAAAATTTAACGGGGGCGGCCCAAGATATCTGCCCCCGGTTATCTCTCCCAGGTCCGAAGGAAGGCGTCGAATTCCTCCGCCAGGATCTTGGACAGGGCGCCGGCCAGCAAGCCGGGCCTTTTATCGGCCAGCGGTTCCGTCCGGTCGAACGTGTGAGAGGCGATCACCATGTTCGATCCGGTTTCAACCAGGTCGAAATCCATGGCCAGCCTCGCATGCCAGCGCTCGGCTTCGTCGACCTCCTCGATCCGGAACACCTTGACCTGCAGGATCCAATCCGTCGAATCCGGGCTCGTCTCCAGGTCGACCCGAATGAACCGGCCGGGAATGATCAACCGCTCCCGGATCAAATTCCGAATCGTCTTGGAGGGCTTCTCGGCCCAGAAATTATAGGCGTAGTAATTGACCTCGGTGGGGGAAATCCGGTAAATGATCCGGAAATCGTCGTAGAGCTCTTCGACATCCACCCGGTCGAACAGGATCGTTTTATCGAACGTCGGCTCCTCGGGTCCGGGGGCGGGATATCCCAGCTCGAAATAACGCTTGGCGTGGGAGGCGAAACAGCCGGCTCCGGCCAGGACGATACAGGCGATCAGGATCGCTTTTCTCATCACTTCTTCTCCTTTTTGCCCGTGATGAGCATCGAGGGGTCTTCGACCAGGATGCGGGAAAACTTGGACAGGTTGTCCACGACCGAACCGAGATTTTCGATCGTTCGGCGGAGGTCGGCCTGCTGAATCAGGAGGACGCTTTCGATCGTGTTCAGGCTCTTGCTGGCGTCGGTGACGAATTGCTCGAGGCTGGTCACGACCTTGCCCATCTCCTCCTGGGAGAACCGCTGGTTGATGTTGTCGAGGATCGCCGAGGACTTCGAGTCGAGGTTGGCCGTCAAGCCGCTGAGGTCGGCCGAGATCTTCCGGAGGTTTTCGGTGACCGCCCCGAAATCGAGGGCCGCCTTTTCGATGTTGACGATGGCCCCGGAGAGGTTCTTCTCCTTCCCCTCCAGGACCCGGGTGACGACCTCGGCGCTGCGGTGCCCGGCGTCGAGGGTGGCATTGAGCTTAGCCCGGTTGTCCGGGCTGAGAAGGGCGTTGACGCTCCGAATCGCCCCCTCGATCTCGCCGACGATGTCCTCGGCCCGCTCGCCCAGGCCACGGACCATCCGAATCTCCCCGCCCTCGACAATATCGGGCGAGATCTGGGTCCCCCCGGTAATCTCGATGAACTTCTGCCCGGTGATCCCCGTGTAGGTGATGGTCGCGGTCATGTCGCGCTTGATCGGAAAGCCGCGGTCGATCCGGACGACGACCAGGATGGAGTTCAAGTCCGTCGGATTGACCCGGACCTCCGCCACCTTGCCGATATCCACCCCCTGGTACTTGACCGGCGCGCCGATCGACAGGCCGTTGACCGAAGCCCCCCTGACGTTGATCTGGTAGGGCAGGCCCCTGTTTTTGAAGGCCGGAACGACCAGCAAGGCCAGGAGAAAAATCAGGAGGGACACCGAGGCCGCCGAAAAAACCTGGAGCCGGACTTTTTGTTCTTTCGTGATCATGGCGCTTCGTCCTTTAGCAGAAAGAAGGATCGCAGGTATTCGTCGCCGGATCCGGCGACATCCTTGAAATCTCCGTCGAAGCGGATCCCTCCCCCCTGAAGGAGGAGAACCCGGTCGGCAATCCGCCCGATGGAGCGGAGTTCATGGGTCACGGCCACGAAGGTCATCCCGTGGGAGCCCTGGAGCGTCCGGAGGAGCTCATCCAGCCCGGAGGCAGTGAGCGGGTCGAGGCCGGCCGAGGGCTCGTCGCAGAAGACAATCTCCGGCTCGAGCACCATGGCCCGGGCCAGGGCGGCCCTCTTCCGCATTCCGCCCGACAGCTCGAACGGATATTTCCCGTCGGCGCCGCGCAGGCCGACCATCCCGAGGACCTCGTGGACTCGGGCCGACTCGTCCGACCGGGGCGTGCTGTGTCGGTGGATTCGGATCGGGAGAGCGATGTTTTCGTAAAGGGTCAGGGAGTTGAGGAGGGCGCTGTTCTGGTAAAGGACGCCGATCCGTCGGTACAGGGCCGCGAGCGAATGCTCGGAGTCGTAGTCGATCCGCTCCCCGCCCCAGAAGACCTGTCCGGCCAGGGGCCGGTTCAGCCCGATGAGAGCCTTGAGGAGCGTCGATTTTCCCGATCCGCTCTCCCCGACGACGACGGTGATCATTCCCGGCGGGATGACGAAGTTCAGGTTGCGAAGGACGGTCTCGTCCCCGTACCCGACGTCGAGGTTGACCACCCGGATATGATCCATGCTTTTCTCAATACAGGACAAAAGCAAAAACGCAGTCCAGTCCGATAATCAGGGAGATGGCCAGGACGACCGACTCGGTCGTGGCCTTTCCCACTCCTTCCGCGCCCCGGTCGATGAAAAAACCCTTGAATCCCGCCCCGACCACGACCGCCCAGCCGAAGACGAGCGTTTTGAGGATGCCGGTCAGAAAATCACCCAGGGTCACGACGGTGAAGACTTCGCGGAGAAAGACTCCGGGCGGAATGCCGAGAGCGACCCGGGCGACGATCACCCCGCCGGCCACACCGACGGTATCGGCCATGGCCACCAGAAGAGGCACGACCAGGGTGATCGCGATCAGGCGGGGGGCCATCAGGAATTTCTCCGGGACCACACCCATGGTCCGAAGGGCGTCGATCTCGTCCATGACCTTCATCGTCGCGATCTCGGCTGTAATCGAAGCGCCGATTTTTCCGGCCAGCATGATCCCGGTCATCAGGGGGACCAATTCCTGGATCATGGCCAGTCCGATCAGGTCGGCCAGGTAGATATCGGCCCCGAACATCTCCAGCTGCGCCGCCGACGTCAGCGAGATCGTGATCCCGACGAGGAAGGTGATCAGGGCGACGATCGGAAACGATTTGTAGCCCATGACGAACAGCTGCTGGACGACCGCTCCCGGCAGAACGCCGCGGCGGTTGCGAAGATATTGGCCGGTGGCGTAGATTTCGTCCGCCAGGAGGCTGAAAAAACGGCTCAGGTCTTCTTTCAGTTTCATTCCGGTCCCGCCGGTCGTGGGGACATTATAACCGATTCCCGGAGAAATTGACCCCCCATCAATGAGTTTGGTAGAGTGGACGTATCTTTTCGCTTCCTGGAGGCTCGAGATGAGAAAATCTTTCGTTTGCGGCGTCGCCATCTTCCTGGCAGCCGTCATATGGCTCCCCGGCTCGTTCCGAAAAGAAGATATCAAGGTCCACAAGCTGGACAACGGCCTGAAAGTCCTCCTTCTCGAGGATCACGGGATTCCCAATTGCGCCCTCTATGTCTATTACCGGGTCGGCTCCCGAAACGAACGGCCCGGCCTGACCGGCGTCTCCCATTTCATCGAGCACATGATGTTCAACGGCTCGACGAAGGTCGCTCCGGGCGAATTCGACCGGCGGATGGAATTCGCCGGCGGCTCGAACAACGCTTCGACCGGCACCGACCGGACGGGATACACCGACTGGTTTCCGGCCGCGGCCCTGGAGGCGATGCTCGAGATGGAAGCCGACCGGATGCAGGGCGCCTCGTTCGACCCCGAGGTCCTGGAATCCGAGCGGCAGGTTGTCGCCTCCGAACGGCGGATGGCCGTGGACAACAGCAACGAGTCCATCCTCGACGAGAACGTCCAGGCCACGGCCATCATGGCCCATCCTTACCACTGGGGCGTCATCGGCTGGATGAGCGACATCCTGGGCTGGCGGAGAAGCGAGATCCTGGACTATTACCGGACCTACTACTCCCCCAATAACGCCGTCCTCATCCTCGTCGGAGATTTCGCCGAAGCCAAGGCCCTCGAGCTCATCAAGAAGCACTTCGGCCCCATCCCGGCCGGGACTCCCCCGCCGAAGGTCATCACCGTCGAGCCGCCCCAGATGGGGACGAAAAGAGTCGTCATCAAGAAAGAGGCCCAGGTGCCGTCGCTGCAGATCGCCTGGCACGCCCCCGGGGTTCGGGATCCCGAGCACATCCCGATGTCGGTCCTCAGCGACATCCTCCTCCGCGGCCGGAGCAGCCGGCTCTACCGGCGGTTGGTCCGCGAGGAACAGCTGGCCACGGCCGTCTACGGCGGCCAGCCCGACACCATCGACCCGTTCCTTTTCTCGGTCTCCGTCCAGCCCAAGCCCGACGCCGACCCGGCCAGGATCGAGGCGGTGATCGAGGAGGAGTTGGCCAAGGTCAAAAAAGACGGCGTCACCGCCGACGAAATCCAAAAAGTCATGAACGCCGCCCGGAGCGACTTCTACATGGGCCTGCAGACCATCTCCGGGAAAGCCTCGCGGCTGGCCGAGACCGAGATGACCTACGGCAGCTTTGAAAAGCTCTTCACCATGATGGACGATTTCGCGGCCGTGAAAAACGAACAGATCATCGCCGCGGCCAAAAAGTACTTCACGGACAACAGCAAGACCGTTGGAACGCTCCTGCCCCCGGGAGGTGACAAATGAACCGCCGGACCCGTCTTTTCTCCGTCCTCGCCCTCGTTCTCCTCGCCGCCGTCGCGGCCCAGGCTGCCTTCAAACTGCCCGGACCGGAAAAGCTCACCTTGAAAAACGGGATCACCGTCTATTACTTGAAGTCGACAGAGGTTCCGCTTGTCAGCTTCCGTTTGTACTTGAGAGGAGCCGGCTCGGCCCAGGAGCCGGCCGAATTCGAAGGGATCGCCGGGTTTACGGCCGACCAGATCATGAAGGGGACCGCCGGAATGAACGCCGACCAGACAGCCGAGGCCTTGGACTTCTTGGGCGCCCGGGTCGGCGTCTCGGCCGCGGACGAATACGCGGCGGTCAGCGCCGACTGCCTGACCGAACATTTCGCCAAGGTCCTGGACATCGTCTCCGCCTGCCTGACCAAGCCGGCCTTCCTGGACGAGGAATTCAACAAGGCCCGCCAGATCCGG
>JAFGEN010000033.1 GCA_016931595.1 Candidatus Aminicenantota bacterium
GGCGACGACGCCGTCCCGGAGCTCTACCTCCCCGTCCCGGGTGAGCACCCCGGCCCGGAGTTCGACAACCACCGTCCGGAGCAATTCCGGAAACAGCGCCTCGAGATCCTCCTCGACATCCCGGGTGAACACCCCGGCCCGGAGCTCTTCGTCTTCGTCAAGGACATACAGCGCTCCTTCGAGGAGCTCGTCTTCCACCCGGTCTTATAGCCCGCCGTCCCGAAGCTCCTCGTCGTCCCGGGTTTCATCGGCCCCGGCCCGAACGACCTCCTCCTCCCGTTCATCCGTGAGCCGGTCCGGGTCGACGTCTTCTTCGCGGTCGTCGGTTTCGCCGTCGCGGAGATCCTCCTCGTCCCGCTCCTCTTCGGCCTCGCGGTCCTCCTCGACATCCCGTTCTTCCTCTTCGTCTTCGCGATCCTCATCCAGATCTTCGAGCGGATCGCGGTCCGGAAGCTCCGGCCGCCGGCGTTGACCTCCCCATAACCCCTGGAGGTCCCTGCCGGAATATTTTCGTCTCACTGGCCCAACTTTCGCCGGTCTCGTTTGTCATTCTGTTGTGAAAAAAAGGATTTTCGCTATTGACTAAACCATTTTTCGTGCGTATTATGGGATTAAGCGGAGATGATCATTCCCGAAGTTCCACATACTCTGAAAGAGGAGGGATCCTCATGAAAAAGCGCTCCTGGCGGTTGTCCGTGTTCCTCGTTCTTCTGGCCGGTTTTGCGGCCTTGTCGTTTGCCGCGCCGCAGGTCCAGAAACACAAAATCACCCTGGAAAACGGCAAGATCATCGAGGGCGAAATCGTCGCGGTGACGGCCACCACAATCTCCATCAAGGATGCGGCCCTGGGCGTGATCGCCATCGCCCGGGAGAACATCCTCAAGATCGAGCCGCCGCTGGATGCGGCTAAGCCTGCGGTATCCGCCCCGGCGCCTCCTCCCCGCTACGCCGACCAGCCCGTCGCCCCCAGAAACGGGGCCGGCAACATCACCTTCGGTTTCAGCCTGAGCGGCGGGATGAGCAATATCAACGGCGGAGATTTCAACGAATACATTGTAAGCCAAAACAACTGGTATTATGACATGAACGATTATTTCGGGGAAGATGTGTTCGCGGTGGATTGGAAAGAAATGAAGTGGATGTCGCAATTCGGCGGCGAATTATTCGCCCGGTTCGGAAAACACTTCGGCCTCGGCCTGGGAGTGGAATACATCAAAAAATCCAACCCCGGTTCGATCGACGCGTCGATGTCCGATTCGGAAACGGACTACAGCCCCTCCGGATATTATATCGTCTACGACAATTTCATGTCCCAGGGCGTGACGATTTCCCAGACGTTGAGCGCCGTCCCGATCACCCTGAGCTTTTACGGATTCCTCCCCTTGGGGCCCCGGGCCGAAGCCTATGTCAAGGCTGGGGTGGGGTATTACCTCGGAAAACTCACGAGCGATTGGACTATAACCTTCAATTCGGAGTATAGCCAAGTCTATTATTGGGACAGCGGCACACTCTATCCCCCTCATTGGTTTGAGTTCGCTGAGGGGACGGATGTCTATCTCACCGAGACGACCTGCAACACCCTGGGGTTCCATTTCGGGGCGGGGTTCAACTTCAACGTTTCGAACAATATCGCCCTGTTCGGCGAGGCGTTCTACCGGATGGCCAATTTCAAGGATTGGCAGGGAACGGAAACCTGGGATTGGGACTATCAAGAGCATTGGGGATGGTCCAATTCCGCGTCTCCCGACCCCGGAGATCTGCCCGGGTCCTTTACCGATTCCGCCTCGGACGATTACTCCGGAAAACTCTGGTCGTTTGAGGACATCTGGGATTATCTCGATACGGGAACGTATCTCTCCTACGGACTGTATGAGGCCGGAGACGAACCGGACGAGAATGCCTGGACGAAAAACGTCCGGCCGACCGAAATCAACCTCAACGGTTTCACTTTCAAGGCCGGAATCAAGATTTTCTTCGGCGGGCGCCGCTAAGCGCAGGCCTGACAGAAGACCGCGATCCTTCCCGCTGGGGAAGGCCGCCCGGACCGTTTTCCCGCCATGGGGGGACGGTCCGGGCTTTTTTTTCTTTCATGAAAGACGGTTCTCATCCGGCCGCGGCCGTCAAACCTCGACGAATTCGCCGATCCGCTTGTCCTTCCTGACCCGGTCCCAGGGGAAGCTCTTTCCGTTCATCGAGATGTAGACCCCGGGCGGAAGGACCTGGACGAAGGCCAGGGAGCTGCCGAGGTTGAACAGCCCGTCGGAACTGCCGAACTTGTAGGGGATCATCGCCCCGGTCAGGACGATGGTTTTTCCGGACAGGCGGCCGGCCAGGAAGGCGGCCGTCTCGACCATCGTGTCGGTTCCGTGGGTGATGAGAATCCGGTCCTCGGTCGCAGCGCGGCAGTTGTCGGCGACGATCATCCGGTCGGCCTCGGTCATGTCCAGGCTGTCGATCATCATCAGGGTCCGGATATCCACCTCGAGCCGGCAGCGCCCGAGACGGAGCATCTCCTGAAGGTGAGAGTCTTTGAAGAAAAGGGTTCCCTTGAGCTCGTTGTATTCTTTATCGAACGTTCCTCCGGTGACGAAAACGCGGATCTTCATGGCCCCGGTTCCTCCCTCGATTTCGGCCCGGAAAACATACCCCCGCCGGCCGGCGATTGTCAATGCCGGCGCTTTACATTTCGAGCCCGGAATGGTATATAATCGGTTCTTGATGCGGCGTTTTCCACTTCAATCTGGAGGTATGCGCGATGTTTCATAAGGCCGGAATTGCGAAAGGTGTGGGCCTGGGCCTCATGGCCTTCCTGGTTTTCACTTCGGTCGTCTCCTGCGAAAAAAAGACGGCCGAATCCGAGGCCGCCCTGGGCGAAGCCGTCGCCCAAGTGACCGATGCGGGACTGGCGATCGTCGTCGGCCTGAACACTGTGGACGGGACGGTCAAGAATGCGTTCGGGAATTATTTTTTCATGGATGAGGTTCCCGGATTCGACATCGTCGTCAACGGCCCCGTCCAGGGCGAGCTGACCGGGCTGATCGGCAAGGCCGTCCGGGTCAAGGGCCTGTTCAACAAGGATCTTCCCAACCTGCTGGTCGCCCAGTCCATCGAGATCAAGGAAAGCGACACCCAGCTCACAGGAGTCTATTCCTCGGCCGATGCAGCGGCCCCGGCCGATTTCTTCAACCAGAAAACCCGGACCGAGTATCCCGACCTGGCCCTGACGAAATTCGACAAGAATGCCGACTGGGAAGGCAAGGGTAAGGGGAAGGTGTTCGGCATTTTCCTGCCCGGCGCGGATGACAAGCCGGCCCATATTTCCGTCCTCGGCGCCAACGGCAAGGAAATCGGCAAGGTCATCGTCGACTCCCAGACGAGCTTTGCGACCTTCTATATGGAAAAACTTAAGCTGTTCGAAAAGACCTGGTTCTACCTGAACATCAAGGAAAGCGTCGAACGGCGGGCCCGGACGCGGAACAGGGAAATGTTCCACGCCGACCTCGTCTTCGTCGGCCTCTACTGATCGGTTTTCCCTTCGAATCGACCGGCCGGTTCCCCCGTGCGGGGGGCCGGCCTTTTTTTATGACATGCGCTCGACGGCCCGGAAAATCCCTTCGATGGGATCCTTTTTAAAGTGCAGCCTGGCCGCGGCCCGTTCCTTATCCCGGAGAGCCTGGAGGTCTCCGGCGGCCTGGGCGTCGATGAGATTGCCGAAGGTCAGGACCGCGTCGCCCCCTTCGGGCGAAGGAGGAATCGGGGCGTCTTCGGACCTGGCCGCGGTCAGCTGTAGAAAGACGCCGGCCCCGGCGTCTCCTTTGTGGAGCTGGCCGGTGGAATGGAGGAAGCGGGGTCCGAAATCGAAGACGACCGGGCGGCCGGTGCGCGATTCGATGCAGGCGGCCAGGGTCCGGACCGCTTCCAGGATCTCCGGGCTTGGGGGAAGGAAGGCCTGGATCGCGGCGTACCCGCCTTCCTTGATTTTTTCGAAATGGCGGCGGAGACAGGTCCGGAGGCCGACTTCCCGTCTGTCGCCGTAGAAAACGACGGTTTCTTCTTCCCAGCTTGCGGCTTCGACCGGAAGCGTTCCGGTGTTCCGGAACGCCCTTAGGACGGCGTCCGTTTTTTCCTTGGCCAGGGCGACATTCGGCTGGTCGAAGGGGTTGATCCCCAGGACCGCCCCGGCAACGGCCGTGGCGAATTCCCATAAGTAGAATTGGGCTCCGAGCTCGAGAGGGTCCTCAAGGGTCATGGAGATTACCGGGTCGCCGCTCTTGCGGGCCGCCTCGGCCTCTCCGGAGAGGGCCGCATCCCCGGCCAGGCCGAGGACGATATACACCCGGTCGCGGGTGGCCCCCGGAAGGGGGACGCCCGTCGACCGGACGATCGGGAGGATGCCCCGGCCCTCCTTACCCGTGCTTTCGGCGACGAGCTGCTCGATCCAGGCCCCGAAGCTCTGGAGGGAGGAGGAGAGGAGAAAAACCGCCTTGTCCCGCCCCTGCTTGGCCAGGGTTCCGAGAATGAGGCCGAGATTCGCCCCGGGATTTTCCGCCGCCCGAAGGCGCCGGCAGGCCCCGGCCGCCTCGTTGGCCTCGGCCAGCAAGGCCCGGATGGGAAGCCCGATCAAGGCCGCCGGGACCAGGCCGAACGGCGAGAAAACGGAGAACCGTCCTCCGATGTCGGGATTTCCGGCGAACACCCGGCGGAAATTCAGGCGCCGGGCCTCGTGCTCGAGCTTCGACCCGGGGTCGGTGACGGCGACGAACGACGCGGCCGCTCGTTCCGGGCCCAGCCGCTCCCGGTTCCGGGCGAAATAGAAATTCATGAACGAGGACGTTTCCAGAGTCGAGCCAGACTTGGATGAGACGAGAAAGAGAGTCTCCCTGTCGGAGAGCATCCGGGTGTAGCGGAGGACGGCGGCCGGGTCGGTGCTGTCCAGGACTTCAAGGCCGAGCCCGTCGGAGCCGGGGCCGAAAATCCGGGAAAAAACCTCTGGGGCGAGGCTCGAACCGCCCATCCCGAGGAGGAGGGCGTAGGAGAAGCCTGCATCCCGGGCTTCCCAGGCGAAGGACTCGCATTCGGCCACGGTCCGGGACGCATCCGCCGGCGCTTCCAGCCAGCCCAGGCGGTTGCTGATCTCCCTGTCTTCCGTTTTCCAAACCGTCGGGTCCCGTCTCCAGATGCGGGGGATGACATTGTCCTTGTCGAAACGGTCGCATTCCCGGGCGATGGCCTCGGCATAAGGCTCGAGACCGGAGGTTTTCAGGCCGATATTCATGGTTCTCGGAGTATTGTATTCCCGGCGCAGCCGCGAATCAAACCGTTCGTTCAAAACATCAAAAGAATGGGATATAAAGGCCCAGAAAGACGGTTCGGCCGAACAGAGAAGGTTGGTCGATGCGGGTGGAATAATCCTCGGAATACTCGTACCGGGAGATGTTGTCGCGGTCGAGGACGTTGGTCACGCCGAAGTACCCGACGATCATGCGCCGGGCGACCGAGATACGGACGGTCCCGTTCAAGTCGAGCCGACGATAGGCCGGGTAGCGGCCGCTGTACGAAGCGTCCCAGACCGGCAGGATTTCCCCGTCTTCGCCGGGTTCCGTTCCGAGAAGGGGCGTATAAGGCCGCCCTGTCGCATACGAGTAGCGGAGACCGATCGATCCGGATTTGAACGTCCAGGCGGCGACCAGGGTGACGGAATGGGCGATGGCATAGGGCGAATCGGCCAATTCCGGAGAGTCGTTTTCCCGGCGCTTGGAGCTGAGAAAATTGTAAACGCCGAGGAGGGAATAACCGGGCTGAGTGATTTTCAAGAAAGCCTCGGCGCCGCGGGCGAACCCCCGGCCTCCGGACGAGACGGCGCCGTCCGGTTCGTTCAGATAGAGCCGAGTGTATTCCTTGTCGTAAACGGTGGCCCGGAACTCGGCGGTTTCCCCGATTCGGTCGTAACTCAGGCTGAAGTGAACGGCCGTTTTAGGCTCGAGGCCGGGATTGCGCCGAAGGGTGAACTCGTCGCCCGATTGCCGGTACACGCCGGTTGAGAAGCGGAGAACGTCCTTGTCCGAGAGAAGATACGCGGTCGCGACCCGCGGGCCGAGAAAAACGCCGCCCCGCCCGAGGTTCAAGGCCAGGGCGTTGGCCCCGGCCGTTATCAGGATGCGGTCGGAGAGCCGGACCTGGTCCTGGAGGTAGAAGCCGTACCGCCGCCCCCGGACATCGAAATGGAGGGGGTCTTCTTCGGTGAAGTCGAAATCCCGGTGTCGGTCCCGGGCATTCAGGCCGAATTCGAACCGGTGGGCGCCCAGTTCGAACGCCCCGTCGACCCGGGCCTGCAAGGTTCTGTCCTCGGATTGCATCCGGAACGCCTGCCCGTATTCCATCGAGGAGATATAGGACGAAGCGGCCAGGGAGGTCTTCAAAAGAATCCGGGATGCCGGGGTATAGGTCCAGGTCAGCGCAGCCAGGCCGTTTCCCGACGCGACGGCGAGGGATGCGTCCTCATCATACCGGTACGAATCCCAGAGCCCGTAGAATCGGACCCGGTGGGCCGGGTGGACGGTCCAGATGAATTTGCCGAAGGCCTGCTCGTTTTGGAAATCCCCTTCCGAGCGGTTGTTGATCCGGTTGAGGAAGCGCGAATCGCTCCGGCTGCCGCTCAGGATTAAGGCGCCCTTCGTCCCCACGGGCAGGCCGATTTGGCCGCTGGGACCGAGGACCGAAAGTCCGATTCCTCCCGTCGCGTCCGGGGCCGAATCCTTGATTTCGATATCCATCACTCCGGACAAGGCGTCGTTGATCTTCGGCGGGAAGCCGCTGGTCGAGATATTGAACCGGTCGATGACCTGGTTGTCGAAAATGCTGAAATAGCTTTCGTGGAGGGACTCGCTCAAGAAGGGATGGGGAATCTCCAGGCCGTCCAGATAGTAGCCGACTTCGTCCGGCGCTCCCCCCCGGATGAGGAGGCTGGAGGAATCGGGGGCGGCGTTGACCCCGGGCAGAACCTGTCCGGCGTAGAGCGGGTCGGCGGCCGTTCCCGGCGTCGTGTAGGTCTCCATCTTCGAAAGGGAGACCGTCCGTCGGGTTTGGTTCGAGGATACCCCGCTGTCGGCCGTCACCGATATCTCCTGGACGTCGGCGACGTCCCGGTCGAGGAGAATCTCCGCATCGATCCCGGGGCGGACCTCGACGACGGCTTTTTTATAACCCAACAGGAAGACGGTCAAGCGGATGGGGGAGGCATCCTGCGGGAGGTCGAGGGTCAGCTTGAACCGTCCCTGGGCGTCCGCCGATACTCCGGCCCCCCCCGCTTCGGGAAGGACGAAAGCGGGGAGGGCATCCCGGGTCAAGCGGTCGACGACCCGGCCGGTCACGGTGACGGCCGGCGAACCGGCGGCCCAGCCGGCGACGGCGAGACAGAGGAGCGCTAAACGCGCCGGAATTTTCACGGAACGGTCCTATTTTCGCGACAGGGACTGAAGCTCGTGCGCGGCGAAGGCGTAACCGGGCGCCAGCTCCAGGGCTTTTTTAAGGAGGGCTTCGGCCTTTTCCATATCTCCCCGGCTCTTGTGGCAAAGGCCAAGGTAGGCGCAGGCTTCCTCGTATCCCCAGGCTGACGGGGAGGGATTCCCTCCCATCTCCTTTTCAAAGAGCCCGACGGCCTCCTCCAGGATCGACATGGCGTTTCCCGGGCCTCCGCCGTAGGGCTCGGGCGTATAGTAAACGGACAAGGCCCTCAGGAGAAGAACGCGCGGATTGGCGGGCGATTTTGCGAACGCCGCCTGGAAGGATTGCATGCTTTCGGAGATCAGCGACATAGCCCGTTCGGGAAAGAGGGCGATCTCGACCCCGATGAGATAGCCGTCCAGGGCGTAGGATTCACCCAGGCCGGGGTCCAATTCCCTCGCTTTCCTCCCATACTCCCGAGCTTCCGCCGTGTACCGTTCCGCTTCCGGGCCGTTGTCCGAGGCGAGATAGTAGGATGCCAGGCGGAAATCGGCCACGGACAATCCATGAAAATGCCCGGCGTTCGGCGTTTTTTCCGTCAGGAGGACGGCCAGGAGGCGGTCTCGGGCCGCTTTCATGACCTCGGGATTCCAGGAGTGGAAGCCTTTCCGAACGGCCGCCCAGGCTTCACTCACGGCCGGGGTTTGAGAAAACGCGGCAAGAACGCCGAGGAGGAGGGCGAGAAGAATTGAGAGAAGCAGTTTCGGTTTCATGATGGTCATCCTTTTTCGGTTTTGCGGGGGAGGTAGCGTTCCAGGGATTTGAGATAATCGAGAAAGGCCGTTCGCCCCTTTTCCGTCAGGGCGCAGGTTGTCAGCGGTTTTTTTCCCCGGAAAGACTTCCGGATCCTGATGTATCCGGCCTCCTCGAGCTTGGCCAGGTGGACGCTCAGGTTTCCGTCGGTCGTTCCGGCGGCGGTTTTGAGGAAATTGAAATCGGCCTCGCGGGCCTCGACCAGAAGGGACAGAACGGCCAGCCGGACCGGCGCATGGATGATCGGGTCGAGCGGCGAGAACGTCGAAGGGGTCATTGCCCCCCCTGGTCGCTCCGGTGTTTCCGCCAGATCAAAAGGCTGGGGATGAAAAATCCGATGACGAACAGGCCGAGGAATGCGGCGTTGACAACATGTCTTGGGAGCAAGGCGAGGCCGATCGATCCCAGCCACCAAACCAGCCCGGCCCATCTCAGCAGAGCCCATTCGTACAGTCCGCCGGAAATGAAAAAGAGGATCCCGGCGATCAGGCTGAACACGACGGGGATCTTCTCGTGGGGATAGACTGCGAGAAGGGGAAAAAGGTAGCAGCCGAGAAAAAAGCCCAGGCCGCAGGAGAATCCGAGGTAGCGGGCGGCCCGGCCCGTGTATGTCTCCACTTTCCTGTTGCGGGACCGTCGGATCCAGTAGGCGGTCGTCACCGCCCAGCCGATGATCAGCGCCGCCGTCCAGGGAATGGACATTTTTCGGAACAGCTTCATGTTTTCGAGGACGATCGTCGCCGCCATCGCGGCGATGATCAGGGCGCCCCAAAAAACGAACAAGCCCCCGGCTTCGATGGTCGACTTGCGGGATTTTTCGACCATGGTCCGGATGATGTTGATTTCCTCTCGAATATCGGGTTCTTGCATCTTTGCTCCTGTATTATAAAGTACTTTATGGAACAAAGTATACACCGAAAAATCCGCTTGTCAAGCCCCTTCTTCTTTTCGTTTCGCTTCGTTTACTCCCTTCGTCCGGCTTGGTATAATGGGCCGTCCCTAACGCAGTCTCTTGTCATCCGGAGGTGTTCGTGAAACAAGCGCGGATCATGGTTTTCGGATTGGTGATCGGCCTCGTTCTTTCAGCCCCGGGTCTTACGGCCCTGCAACAAGCCAAGACGCCTCCCCAGGCCAAGGCGGAGGCCATCCTCGGCGACTGGAACCTTCAGATCGACGCCGGAGGGGAGTATTACTACCTCTCCATGACCCTCCTGCTCCAGGAAAAGAAGCTTGCCGGCAAAGTGAGCGAGTCGAACGGCTGGTTCACCGATGTGCCGATGACCGACATCTCCTGGGATGGAACGATCCTGAAATTCAAGCTCATGGCCCCCACTCCGCCCGACGGCGCTGAACGCTCCCTGGAGACGGAACTGAAGCTGGCCGAAGGCAAGTGGGCCGGGATGATGAACATTCCCGACCTGGGGATGACCGCCGCGATCACCGGCGCCAAAAAGTAGCCACCGGACCCTTTCCGCCGCATCCATGACCGACTCCGAGCGTCCCGGTCTTTTTCATCCGACCCGGGCGGCCTACCGGTTTTCCGTTCTCTTTTTTGTCGCCCTCCTGTCCTTCGGAAGCTATTTCGCCTACGATATCGTCTCGGCCATCGCTCCGACCCTGGTCGAAGACCTCCAGGCCGCCCGGGGAACGGTCGGCGCGTTTTTCACCGCCTACAGCGTCGCCGCCATCATGGCCGTCCTGCTTGGTGGATTCCTGATCGACAAACTGGGAACCCGCAAGGCCTCCCTCCTCTTTTCGATCCTTGTTCTGGCCGGAGCGGTTGTCGTCTGGAAAGCGCGAAGCGTCCCGGCTTTTTTCATCGGCCGGTTCATCTTCGGGGCCGGCTCCGAGCCGCTGATTGTCGCCCAATCGGCGATTCTGGCCCGCTGGTTCAAGAACAAGGAACTGGCTCTCTCTTTCGGATTGACCCTGACGGTCAGCCGGCTGGGGTCGCTCTTCGCCTTCAACACGGGCGAGCTGTTTTCGAGCTTCTACGGCACGTACCGGGCGGCCCTGTTCGTGGCCGTGGCCGCCTGCGCGGTTTCGCTTCTCGGCAACCTGGTTTATATCGTCATGGACCGAAAGGCCCAGCGTCCCTTGAACCTCCGAGACGAAAGCTCCGGGGAGAAGATCGTCCTGTCGGAGATCAAAGCCTTTAAGCCGTCCTTCTGGTACGTTACCTTTCTCTGCCTGACGTTCTATGCCGCGATCTTTCCCTTCACCAACTTGTCCACGGATTTCTTCGTCGATAAGTGGGGGATCGCCCGGGTGGCTGCGGGCTCCGGCGGCTTCCTGGCCCAGGTCTTCCAAAACTTCACCCATCTGTTCAGCACGGCCGGGGGGATTTCCTCGATCATCATCTTTGCCTCGATGATCCTGGCGCCGTTCGCCGGGCGGTTGGTCGACCGGGTCGGGAAACGGGCCACCCTGATGATCTTCGGCTCGCTCATTCTGATCCCCAGCCACCTGGCCATGGGCTTGACCCGGCTCTACCCCGTCTGGCCGATGCTGGCCCTGGGCGCGGCCTTCGTCCTCGTTCCGGCGGCTCTCTGGCCGTCGATCCCCCTCCTGGTGAAAAAGGAGAGGGTTGGAACGGCCTTCGGGCTGATGACGGCCATCCAAAACATCGGGATGGCCCTGTTCCCGCTTCTCAACGGGCTGCTTCGCGACTGGACCAAATCCTATACCGGAAGCATGCTGATGTTCGCCGGGCTGGGCGTGGTCGGACTCGCCTTTGCCTTCCTCCTGAAGAGAGCCGACGGCCGGGAAGGTGGCATCCTGGAACGGGCCGGGAAGGCGTCCGGATGATCGAGACCGTCGTCTCCGACCTGGGCAACGTCCTGTTGCGGTTCGACAACAACGTCTTTTTCCGGGCCTTGACTTCCCACACCGAACTTCCCGTCGAGGACATCCGGGCGGTCACGCACGAAAACCTCGACCTTTTAACGCTCTTTGAGAAGGGGGCGGTCTCGCCCATCGACTTTTACCGGAACGCCAAGGACCTCCTCTCCCTGACCGCCGGCTATGAGGAGTTTTTCCGGGCCTATTGCGACGGCGTTTTCTCCCTCGTCCCCGAAGTCCGGGACCTCTACCGGCGCCTCAAACCCCGGTACCGGCTGGTCCTCCTTTCCAATACCGATGTGATCCGCTGGACCCATGTCAAAACGAAGTTTCCGGAAATCCTGCTCTTCGACGACTACATCCTTTCGTTCGACGTCGGGGCGATGAAGCCCGAGCCGGAGATTTATCTGGAAGCCGTCCGGGCCGGCGGGGCCCGGCCGGAGCAAACACTCTTCATCGACGACATGCAAGCCAATGTCGAGGGGGCGGAGCGAATGGGAATGAAGGGACTGTGGCTCCGTCCGGGAGATGATTTGACCCGACAACTGAGCGGTTTTGAAATTATTTTCCCTTCTTGAAAAAAAACACTTGACAGGAATTTACGAAACGTTTATCGTGGCTTCATAAATACAACATATTGTATTTATAAAGGTGAGGGCACACAAGATATGGGCTAGTGGGCACGCCCAATTTGATGCTTCTTGTGGTCCTTCCGGGCGTTCATAAGAGGAGGAGGGCCGACGATGAACTCAAGAGTCATTACCAGAATCAAGAAGCGCGATGGAGATGTAGTCGACTTTACCCAGGACAAAATCACCAACGCCGTCTTCAAGGCCCTCAAATCCCAGGGCATCGACGATTATGCCCAGGCCAAGACCGTATCGGACATTGTGACCTTCGTCCTCGAGGACAAATTCGGCGGGTACACCGTCCCCTCGGTCGAACAGATCCAGGATATGGTCGAGCATGTCCTGATGAAGAGGGGCTACCTCGAGGTGGCCAAGTCCTACATCCTCTACCGGGAGCGCCACAAGAGCATCCGGGAAGCCAAGCAGACCGGGATCAACCTCGAACGGCTGATCAAGGACTACATCGACGACCACGATTGGAAAATTCGGGAGAATTCCAACGAAGGGACAATGAGCTTCTCCGGGCTCAACGCCCGGATCTCGGGCGAGGTCCTCTCCAGTTTCGCCCTGAACCAGATCTACGGCGAGCATATCAAAAAAGCCCACGTGGAAGGCGATTTCCATATCCATGACCTGTCCTACCCGATCGTCGGTTACTGCGCCGGATGGTCGCTGGAAAACCTCCTCCGCAAGGGGTTCGGCCATGTGCCCAACCAGGTCCATTCCTCCCCGGCCAAGCACCTCGAGACGGCCACCCTTCATATGGTCAATTTTATCGGCACGATGCAGGGCGAATTTGCCGGGGCTCAGGCATTTTCCAGCGTCGACACCCTCCTGGCGCCCTTTGTCCGGGCGGACAAGCTCTCTTTCGAACAGGTCCGCCAGGACATCCAGAAGCTCATCTACGGACTGAACGTCCCCTCCCGCTGGGGCTGGCAGACGCCATTCTCCAACCTGACATTCGACTGGACCTGTCCGGCCGACCTGGCCGGCAAGAAGGCCATCGTCGGGGGCCGGGAAATGGATTTCACTTACGGCGAGCTGCAGGCCGAGATGGACATGATCAACAAGGCCTTTCTCGAGCTCATGGTCGACGGCGATCACCAGGGCCGGGTCTTCACCTTTCCCATCCCGACCTACAACCTGACCCGGGATTTCCAGTGGGATTCCCCCAATGCCAAGCTGCTGTTCGACGTGACGGCCAAGTACGGGATTCCCTACTTCCAGAATTATATCGGGACGAACATGAATCCCGGAGACATCCGGGCGATGTGCTGCCGCCTCAACCTCGACCAGCGCGAGTTGATGCGCCGGCCGGGGAACATGTGGGGGCCGGGCGATTCGACCGGCTCGATCGGCGTCGTCACGATCAACCTCAACCGCATCGGTTATGTCAGCAAGACGCCGGCGGAGTATCGAACCCGACTCCGGGAGTTGATGGACATGGCCAAGGAGTCGCTCGAGGCCAAGCGCGAGATCGTCAACAACATGCTCAAACGGGGCATCATGCCCTACACCAAGGTCTACCTCGGCCATTTCAACAACCATTTCTCGACCATCGGCATCTGCGGCATGCACGAATCCTGTCTCAACCTCCTTGGCAAGGGGATCGGAACGCCCGAGGGGCAGGCCTTCACCATCGAAATCCTCAACTTCATGCGCGACGCCCTGAAGGAGTACCAGGACGAGACTGGAAACCTCTACAACCTGGAGGCCACGCCGGCTGAATCCACCTCGTACCGCCTGGCCCGGCTGGACAAGCAGAAGTATCCCCAGATCATCACCGCCGGCACCGATAAGCATCCCTACCTGACCAACTCGACCCAACTCAATGTCGACGCCACCCGGGACGTGTTCGAGGCTATCAAGCACCAGGAGACGGTCCAGATCCTTTACACCGGAGGAACGATCTTCCATACGTTTCTCCCGGAAGCGATCGACGGGGCGACCTGCCGCAAGCTGATCAAGAAAGTTTCCGAGACACGGATCCCGTATTTCAGCATCACCCCGACGTTCAGCGTCTGCGAAAACCACGGCTATCTCCGGGGCTCCCGCCCGACGTGTCCCGACTGCGGAGCGGAGACGGAGGTGTTTTCCCGGATCGTCGGCTATTTGCGGCCGATCAAGACTTGGAACGACGGCAAGCAGGCGGAATTCGCCGACCGGACGCCCTATACGGCCGTCGATTAGGTTCCGGCCGGAGAGAGGAGGGAGGGCTCATGAAATACGTCCTGTTCACTTACCCGAATTGCGGCAAGTGCGACAATATGAAATCCGCTCTCAAACAGGCGTCGATCTCGATGGAGGTCCAGGACGTGGCCGAGAAAGAAGGCCGGGTCCGGATCCGGACGTATCTTCCCCAGGTCAAGCGCGATGCCCAGGGGGCGATCATTCTGCCGACCCTCGTCTGCCAGGATGGCGACCGGGTCGACGCGGTCCTCAACACTCCCGAGGAATTCACGGCGTGGTTCCGATCAAGGGGTTAGAAAAATTCGCTCCCCGGGATTTTCCGGGATTCATTTCCTCGACGATCTTTCTTCCCGGGTGCAATTTCCGGTGTCCCTATTGCCATAACGGCGACCTTGTCCTTCACCCCGACGCCCTTCCCGACATCCCCCTCGATTTTTTCATCGCCTTCCTCGACCAGAGGAAGGATTGGCTCGAGGGAGTGTGCGTCACCGGCGGCGAGCCCCTCCTCCAGCCGGAAATCGAGGGGCTTCTGGCGGTGATCAAGGAGCGGCGCCTCCTGGTTAAAATCGACACCAACGGGTCCCGGCCCGAGCGGCTGGCCCGGCTGATCGAGGCGCACCTTGTGGATTGGGTGGCCATGGACGCCAAGGCTCCGCTCGAACGGTATCCCGAGGTCGTGGGGGCGCCCGTCGATCCGCTGGCCATCGCCCGGAGCTCTGAGGTCATTCGGGGCTCGGGCTTGCCTCATATTTTTCGGACGACCGTCGTTCCCGGCCTGGTGGGGGACGACGATGTCCGAAAAATCGGAGAGTGGCTTGAGGGCGCTCCGCTTTACCGGATCCAGTCGTTCTCGCCGGAGCGGACGCTCGACCCGGCGTTCGAGTCGGTCCAGCCGTTTTCCACCGACGAACTCAAGCGGATGGCCGAAACCGCCAGGCCGTTTTTCGGGGACGTTCAAATCGATGGAATGTCATAGAGTCTACCGCTCTCTGGAGAAATGCCCATGGACCTCAAAGTAAAAAAAATTCACCCGGGGGCGAGACTCCCGGTCTATGGCCACCCTGGAGACGCGGGGATGGACCTGTTTGCCTGTATCGACCGAACCTTGGCTTCGGGCGAGCTGTTCGCCGTCCCGACCGGAATCCAGATGGCCATTCCTCCCGGCTTTGTCGGCCTGATCTGGGATAAAAGCGGTGTCTCCCTCAAGGGCGTGCATCGCTTGGCCGGGGTCGTCGACGCCGGCTACCGCGGCGAAGTCCAGGTTGTCATGATCAACCTGGGCCGGGAGCCCTACGGGATCAAAGCCGGGATGAAGATCGCCCAGATGCTCATCCAACCCGTCTCGTCCGTCGATATCCGGGAGTCGGAGACGCTCGACGATACGAGCCGGGGCGAGGGCGGATTCGGGAGCACCGGGCTGTACTAACGCCGGCTGTATGGAAACGCTCGAAGAAAAGATCAAGCGGGTGACGGACGAGGAAGTCGACGTTGTACCGTACGACCCGGCCTGGCCGATCCTCTTCGAGATGGAGCGGAACCATCTTCGGGCCTGCCTGCCCGAGGACCTTGTCGGCCGGATCGAGCATTTCGGAAGCACCGCCGTCCCGGGTCTTCCGGCCAAGCCGATCGTCGACATCCTGGTCGAGATCGGGGACGCGGAGGTCGCTCGGCGGAAGGTTGTCCCCATTCTCGAGGGGCAGGGATACGATTATTTCCGGCGGCCGGCTTTCGGAGACGACGGCCCGCCGTTTTACCACTGGTTCATCAAGCGCGACGCCGCCGGCCGGCGTTCCCACCACATCCACATGGTCGATGGCGATTCCGAGCTCTGGGACCGGCTTCTTTTCCGCGACTATCTCATCGCCCACCCCGAGACCGCCCGGCAGTACGCCGATTTGAAGCTGCGGCTGGCCGGGGAGCACCGCGGCGACCGGATCGCCTACACCCGGGCTAAGGCGGATTTTATCGCCGACGTGACGCGGCGGGCGAAAGACAGGGAAAACGCCTCGAAGGAGACGGGATGCGGATCAAAGTGATTTCGTCCGCGACGCAGCGGCCCGTCAGCCTCGCTTCAGGAGCTGTTCGATCATCAGCCGAAGGTCTTTGTCCCGGTCCGCCGATCCGCCGGTCAGGAAGAACTCGATCCGGCCGTCCTTGTCGATCAGGATGTGCGTCGGAAACAGCACGACCTCGAAGCTCTTGGCCAGAGCCGAAGCATCGGGGACGATCTGATAGCGGAAGGGGATGTCCTTCAAGAAGGAGGGGAGACGGTCCGCCGGGTCCAGGGCGAAGCCGATAAAAACAACATCCCGGCTTTCGAACTCCTCGACGAGCTTGTTGAGGGCGGGAATTTCGGCCCGGCAGGGGCCGCAGCCGATGAACCAGAAGTTGAGAACGACGACTTTTCCCCGGAGCTCTGAGAGCCGCATCTTTCGGCCGTCAAGCGTTTGGACTTCGAAGTCGGGAGCCGGTTTTTTAGCCGGGGAAGAAGGGGCGTTTCCTCCGGCCGGCGCTGCCGTTCGGGCTTCGTCCAGCCAGGCTTCGAATCCTTCCGCGGTTCCCCTCCGTTGTTTATAGAGGGTCCGGAGTTCGGCTTCGGCGCTTTCGGCTCCCCGGCGCCGGGCTTCGCGCAGGGCCTGCTCCGCCTTATTGAGAAATCCGCAGCGGCGCCAGATCTCCGCTTCGCGAAGAGAGGAGGCCGCCGTCGAATCCTTGCCCAGCGTTTGGGCGGCCTTGACCGCGGCCAGGGCGGAGGGCAGATCGCCCATCCCGGCGAAAATTCCGGCGGCCGTCTCGTAGTACAGGACGGTGTTCCCCGGAATCGATTTTCCCGCGATGTCGCCGTAAAGCTTGGACTTTCCGCTCAGGAGAAGCTCCAAGGCCCGGCGGACGGCCGCGGACGCCTCGGGCAGGTCCAGTCCTTTTTGCGGCCCGAGGGAGGAAAGAAGGAAATAGGGAGTCGGATTCTCGGGCTCCTCTCTTGTCCAAGACTCGATATAGGCCTTGAGATGACCCAAGGTCACCGCCTCCTCTTTCAGGATCATTCGTTGATAAACATCCCTCAGTGTCGTCGATTCCGGATTTCGTTCAAATAAATCCAGGACGAGCCGCTTGACCTCGGCCGGGCCTTGGCCGGCGATGTGTTTCGTGAACACGTGGTATTCATAATCGATCAAAGCCGAGGCGGTGAGGTGCGATTCGGGATACATCCGGACGAGGCGGCCGATCGCTTCCCGGCTTCCCGCTTCGTCGTCGAGAAGGAAGCGGCCGTAGGCCCGGGCGAAGAGAAGGCGGTCCGATTCCTTCCGGGTTTCTCCGGCCAGGGACTCCAAATCGGTCTTGACGATGTCTTTCACCCGCTCTCTTTTGAACATCTGCTCCAGCCACCATTTTTCCTTGAAAACGGACACGTTGTCCGGATAAAGGGTGCGTTCGTTTTGGAACGCCTCGAGATAGGCGGAATCATCGATGACCGCAATCATCCGCCGCTGCCAGGCCCCTTCGGCCGGAATGCCGTCGGGACGGAAAATCATCGCGTTGATTCCGGCCTTGGCGTCCCAGCCGTCCAGGGTCATGAAAAACACCTGAACGAAGCCCGCTCCGCGGGGAATGGGAACTTCACCGGCGAATGTCCCTTCCCGACCCTCCAGCTTCAGCCACCGGCTCGACGCCGAATCCGGAGACCAGAATCCGACATAGGCGTAGATGTCTTCACCGGGTTTGAGGGTTGCACCGGGCGCCGCGGGGTCATAGACGATCGTAAGGCTTTCGCCCCATTTCGGTTTTTCAGGGGAATAACGGCTTACTTGAGCCGTCGCCGGCCCGGCGGCCAAAATCGCCAGCAGGGCCAGCGGAAGAAATTTTTTTCCAGCCATGTTCGTCTCCTTGCGTCTCTATGGTTTTGCGGCGGTCTTGAACCGCTCCACCTGCATATATGAAAAAATCCATCTCCGGGACGACAGGCGGGCGGCGTTTTTTTCGAAAAACGGGATCTTCCCTCCAAACGCAAGAAGACGGGGTGACCGGGCGGTCCGCCCCGCGGGCGCCGGCGGAGACGGTTTACCGAGGGGGGGCGGAAGAGCCCCGGCCTTCGGCCTTTTCAAAGCGCAGGGCGACGAGGACGACCTTGGGTCCCCGCCGGAGGAGGACGACAGCGTCCTTCCCCGCTTCGATCGAGAAGGCGGCGGCCGAATTGAGATCGGGCCGGGGCGCGGCTTCGTAGTA
>JAFGEN010000034.1 GCA_016931595.1 Candidatus Aminicenantota bacterium
GTCCCGTCCGGGGCGATTTCCCAGATGTCGTATTGGTCATAGATGAGGATGGCCTTGTCGCCTTCCATCCAGCCGGCTGAACCGTAAGGCCTGGGGTCCGAAGGGAGGTCGTTCTCTTCATCCTCGAACCGGACTCCGAGCTTCCCGGTCAGGTTGAAGACCTTGCCGTCGACGAGACGATAGGCGTAATAGGACTTATCCGACTGGTCGAAATAATACACCCAGGCCCCGCCGGGAGAGAGACGGGCCCCGCCGGAGAATTTCTCGAGGACCCGCTTTCTGGAGCCGTCGTTGATGTTGACGACATAAACATCCTGGTAGCCCTGATCCCAGGAAACGAGCTGCCGGTAGGGCAGATCGGAGGAGCCGAGGGCGGTCTTGGCGTCTTCCGACAGGGTGATATTCGGGATCTCGGCCGAGGCCAGTTGGACGAATTTTTTCTCCTTCGGCCCGAGATGCATGACGGCCATGAAGGTTTGCTTTCGATCCTGGTCGGCTTGGACTTTCTGCATCGGCTGGAGGTAAGGGTCTTTCCAGTTCCAGATGTCGACTTTGACCCGCTCGGGCGCGTCCTTGGGTTCGGGTTTTGGGATGGGAGCCAGGCCGAAGAAGAGGCGACCGCCGTCCTTGGAAAACCGGAGACGGCCGTTTTCGCTGACGGACATTCCCGCCGGAAAGCCTCCGGCAGAGGCCGGGACGATTTCCACGGCTTCCGGCGTGCCCTCCGCCCAGTGATACAGCTTGGAAACGGATTTTTCAGCGGTATAATCGTCGCGGTCGCTGGTGAACGCCAGTTGGATGCCTTTCTCATCGAAGGCCAGGTTTTTATAATTGCCAAGGCCGCGGATCACATACGCGTTCTGGGATCTTGAGGCGTCATGGGCGATGACACCGTCATTGTTCGGCGTTTTGGAAGAGACGGCGCAGGCCAGGAAGGTTCCCGGTTTATTCCAGACGTAATCGACGACGTCGGGGATCTTAACTTCGGCGCCGCCGGCCAGGGCCCGGACAATCAGCTCGGTGCCGAAGTCTTTTTTCTTCTCGGGCTTCTTCGGCTCCTCGGCTTTCGCGGCTTCCTTTCCGGCTTCCGGCTTGGCCTCGGGTTTCGCCTCGGGTTTAACCTCTTCTTTTTTCGGCTCGTCCTTCTTCTCCCCCGGTTTCGGGAGCAGGGCTTCGAGGAGATAGGCCACATGCGTTCCGGAATCCTCGGGAACCTTGAAGCTCTTGACCCGCTCGACCGTCGTCACCTGCCCGGTGGAAAGGTCCATGATCCCCAGAGCGTTCTTGGGCTGGTCCTCGGGTTTTTTCTTCTCTTTTTTGGCTTTGTCGACTTCGGCCTTGGGTGGAAAAACGGTGAAGACGACGAACGTCCCGTCAGCCGTGATCACTTGCTGGCGGCCGCGGGGAGCCCGGTATTCCTTGTTCGTCTGGAGGTCCAGGACGACCAGTTCGCCGTCCCCTTCCTGGGGGACCAGGGCATAGGCGAGCCACCGGCCGTCGCGGGAGAGTTGAGTTCCCTGGATTGACCGCCAGCCGTCATAGGCGTCGTAACTCAGCGGTTTTTTGGCCGCGGGAGCTTGGCCGGTCGAGGCGGCCAAGACCGGGATGATCAGGATCGCGGACAGGACCAAGGCGGACTTCAAGGACGGATGCATGCGCATGGGGAATTCCTCCGGAAATGGACGATGCGGCCGAGGGCCATGAGACCGCGAGTATATCAGGGCCCGCATCTTTTGACAACGGAGGTCCGAATCACATAGAGTTTCCGCGAGGCTGAAGATATCGACATGAATGTCCAACTCGAATTTCTCCCCCTTCTCCTTCTCCTGTTTTTGGCCTTTCTCGTCCCGCCCGCTCTCTCCCGGTTCCGCTGGCTTCCGGTCGTGGTCGGCGAAATCCTGGTCGGGATGATCATCGGCCGGTCGGGATTCAACATCGTCCGCCCCGACGCCACCCTCGAATTCCTGGCCGAAATCGGGCTGGCCGTTCTGATGTTCCTGTCCGGCCTCGAAGTCGACTTCACTCTGCTCACGTCGCCCGCCGGGTCGAAGCGCCGCCTCCTCAGCCCCCTCCTCCTGGCCGCCGTTTCCTTCTTCCTCAGCCTCGGGCTGGCCGCTTTCACCGCCCGGGAACTCGTCGCCAGGGGCCTCACCAACGACCTCATGATGGTCGGGCTCATTCTCTCGACCACCTCCCTGGGCATCGTCCTGCCGGTTCTCAAGGAGCGGGGATTGAGCTCCGGGCCATATGGCCAAACCGTGCTTCTCTCCGCGCTTCTGGCCGATTTCGTCACGATGCTCCTGATCACGGTCTACGTGACGCTGAAATCGAAGGGCTTGACCCTGGAAATCCTCCTGGTCGGGCTCCTGTTCGTCGCCGCTTTGGCCGCCCTGCGTCTCGGCCGCAGGTTTCTTCCCCAAACCAAGCTCGATCTTCCCTTCGGCGACATCATCCCGGCCTCGAGTCAAACCAGGCTCCACGGCTCGATCGCCCTTCTCCTCGCGTTCGTCATCCTGGCCAGCCTGCTGGGAGCCGAAATGATCCTGGGGGCGTTCCTGGCCGGGGCGGTCCTCTCCCTCCTCAACGGCCCCCGGCAATCCCAGCTCCGCGGAAATCTCGAAGCTATCGGGTTCGGATTTTTCATCCCGGTCTTTTTCCTGATGGTCGGCGTCGATTTCGATCTTCCGGCCCTCCTCCGCAGCCGAAAAACATGGGTTCTGGCCCCGGTTCTCCTGGTCACGGCCTATCTCATCAAAATTCTTCCCGCCCTGGTCTTCAAGCTGCGCTTTTCCTGGAAAGAAACGCTCGGCGGCGGGATCCTGTTGTCATCCCGCCTGTCCCTGATCATCGCCGCCTCGGGCATCGGCCTCCGCCTGGGAGTGATCGACGAATCGACCAACGCGGCCTTCGTCCTCATCGCCGCCTTGACCGCGACCATTTCACCGGTCCTGTTCAACGCCCTCGTGCCCGCCCGGAAATTCCGGGACCGAAGCGCCGTGGCGATCGTCGGGAACACCGATCTGGCCCTTCAGACCGCCCGGGAGCTGGCCTCGTCCGACGAAAAAGTCTTTTTTCTCGAGATCGGCTCCGCCCGGGCGGAAGCGGCCCGGCAGGCCGGCTTCCCCGTTCTTTCGGCCTTCAAGGGAAAAGCCGGCCTTCCTCCCCTGAAAAATCTCCTGGTCCTCACCGAGGACGACGACCGGAACGCCGAGATTTGCGGCGAGGCCCGAAGGATGGGGTTCTCCCCCGTCATCGTCCTCGTGAACGACCCGGCCCGCCTAGATCGATTCGCCGCCCCGGGCGTCCAGACCTTCACTCCCGGACTCTACCGGGCGACCCTCCTGGCCCTCATGGCCCGCCACCCCGATCTATTCCACATCATGACGTCGGGCCGGGCCGGCCACCAGGTCCGGGAAGCCCTCCTCGTCAACGAATCGTTCGGCGGAAAACCGATGAGGGAACTCCAGCTCGGCGCCGACATCCTCATCCTGTCCATTCGGCGGGGGCAGGAGTCGCTCATCCCCCACGGCGACACGAAGCTCGCCCTGGGCGATTGGGTCACGATCTACGGCCAAGCCGAATCGGTCGAAGCGCTGCAGGCAAGGTTCGAATCCTCCTGAGCCGTCCGGCTCCCGATCTTTGACTCATGATTCCCCGGGTGGTATAAAAAAGACGGAGGGTTTCATGCCGTTTCTCGACCGTGTCTTCTACTACAACACCGTTCAAACCTGGATCATCGCCGCGGGCGTGGTGCTTGTTACAATTCTCGTCCTCCGTCTCATACGGGGAATCATCCATCGCCGCCTCGCAGCCTTCTCCCTCCGGACCGAGACCCAAGTCGACGATCTAATCGCCGACTTGGTTCACAAGACCAAATTTTTCTTTCTCCTGGCCCTGGCTTTTTATGCCGGCGCCCAGGCTCTCGTACTTTCGGAAGCTTTAAAAACCGCCCTGGATAGGGCGGTCGTCGTCGCGGTCGTGCTCCAGGGCGTCGTCTGGGCCGGGACGGTCTTCGATTTCTGGATCAACCGGACCCGCCGGCGGAAAGCGGAGACCGACCAGGCCAGCCTGACGACCTTTTCGGCCCTGGGATTCCTCGGCCGGCTGGCCCTGTGGTCGGCCGCGCTTCTTCTCATCCTCGACAATCTCGGCATCGATGTCACAACCTTGATCGCCGGCCTGGGCGTCGGGGGAATCGCCGTGGCCCTGGCCGTCCAGAACATCCTGGGCGACCTCTTCGCCTCGATGTCGATCGTCCTGGACAAGCCGTTCGTCATCGGCGACTTCATCATCGTCGGCGACCTCATGGGAACGGTCGAACACGTCGGATTGAAAACGACCCGGATTCGAAGCCTGGGCGGGGAGCAGGTCATCATTTCCAATGGGGACTTGCTCAAAAGCCGGATCAAGAATTACAAGCGGATGATTGAGCGGCGGGTGGTCTTCACCATCGGCGTCACGTACCAAACCCCGGCCGAGAAGCTGGCGGCCATCCCGGCCGTGATCCGGAATATCATCGAAGCCAGGGATAACGCCAGGTTCGACCGGGCGCATTTCCGGGAATTCGGTGACTTCGCTCTCCTTTTCGAGGCCGTCTATTACGTCATCTCTCCCGATTACGGCGTCTATATGGACGTCCAACAGGAGATCAACCTGGCCCTGTTCCGCGCCTTCGCCGCAGAGGGGATCGAGTTCGCCTACCCGACTCAAACTCTATATTTTAACAAGTAAGCACGAGGCTTTTTCCAAGGCATAGCCGTTTTCCCCTCCGTCCCGCCCGCTCAAAGCAACCGGGGAATTCCGCATCATTTCACCCCTTCTTCACACATTCTTCACCGGCCTGAATTACCCTGGCGGCGACCGAACAAAGAGCCATCTTCGGGGAAGGCTTAGTGCACAGTCTCGCCGGAGAGGCCAAAACGTCCCAAGGAGGAAAACGGACATGGATTTCGTCAAGAAACTGATTCTGATCACGGCCGCGCTCCTGGCCCTCGGCCTGGCCGGGTTCGCCCAACAGACCTACCAGATGACCGTTTATTTCGATTACTCGCATTTTATCACCACCGACGGCTACCTGACGTCCAACGCGCTGACCAACAAGTTCCACTTCCGCCGGGCCTACTTCAACTACGAGAACAAGATCAGCGATAACCTGAAGTTCCGCTTCCGCTACGACGCCGACAACACCGCCAACCTGACTTCGGTCGATTTCGTCAAGCAGACGGTGAAAAAGGACGACAAGCTCCGGCCTTTCGTCAAGCACATCTTTCTCGAGTACAGCATCAATTGGCTCCAGTCCAAGTTCAACATCGGGATGATCGAGACGATGGCCTTCAAGCTGTCCGAGGACCGCTGGGGCCTGCGCTCGGTGGCCAAGACCTTCGCCGACGGCTATAAAGACATCACCGGCGAGAGCATCGACATGACCTCCGCCGACATGGGCATCACCTGGAAGGGCGTCGTCTCCAAGGAACTCCGGTTCGGCCTGGGCGTCCACAACGGCTCCCATTACAGCCACGTCGAGGGCGACAAATACAAGAAGTTCTCCGGCTACGTCCAGATCGTCCCGGTCAACGGGATCAGCCTGGTCGGCTATGCCGACATGGAGCGGCAGGCCGAGGGCAAAGACGCCGTGACCTATAAAGTCGACGCCCTGATCAACCTGATTCCCAAGGCCAACCTGGTTTTCGAGTGGCTCCAGTACGACAGCGACCTGAAAGCTTACAAGTCGGGCGGCTGGTCGGCCTATGCCACTTACCAGATCACCGCCGGCAAGCTCGGGATCTTCTTCCGCTACGACAACTACCAGCCGAACATGAGCGATTCCAACAAGGACATGTCCCTGATCATCGCCGGCCTGGACTGGTTCGCCTGGGGCAAAGCCTGCCGCATCCAGCCCAACGTCTGGATCTACAATTACAAGAATTCGGCGAAAAAAACGGATGTCGCCGGCGTCGTCACCTTCTTCATGACGTTCTGACCGCATCGATACCATAGGAGGTATTCAATGAACGAAAAATGGATCAAAATCCTCGTTCTGGCCGGGCTGGCCCTGGCCATCGTCTTCACCCCCGTCCTGATGTCCCAGTCCCGGAAAATGATCCAGGTCAAGGGCTCCGACACCCTGGTCAACCTGGTCCAGATCCTGGCTGAAAACTTCATGGAAAAGAATCCTTCGGTCCCCCTGGCCGTTCTCGGCGGAGGGTCGAGCACCGGGATTTCCGCCCTTCTCAACGGGACCTGCGACATCGCCGACGCCTCCCGCGACTGGAAGCAGAAAGAGTTCGACCAGGCCTGGGAAAAGGGGATCAAGGTCAAGCTCTTCGCCCTGGCCATCGACGGGTTGAGCATCGTCGTCAACGAGAAGAATCCGCTCAACGAGCTGACCATGGACCAGGTCGCCGCTCTCTACCGGGGCGAGGTCAAGAAATGGAAGGATGTCGGCGGAGCGGACCTGAAGGTTTCCCTCTACGGCCGGCAGTCCAATTCCGGCACGTACGCCTTCCTCCTCGAGCACGTCCTGAAAAACAAGCCCTATTCCACCGACATGAAGGAAATGAACGGCAACGCCCAGATCATCGAGGGAATCCTGTCCGATGAAGCCGGGATCGGATACACCGGCGTCGGGTACGTCGTGGACAAGTCCACCGGCCAGGTCATGAAGGGCCTCAAGGTCCTCAAGATCTCCAAGGCCAAGGGCCAGCCGTCCTATTCCCCTCTCGACAAGGAAGCCGTGTATTCCGGCAACTACCCGATTTCCCGGGCCCTCTGGCAGGCCACCAACGGCACTCCCACGGGCGGCGTCAAGGCTTTCATCGAGTACGAACTCAGCCCCGAAGGGCAGAAGGTCGTCGAGGCCGAAGGTTTCTTCCCGATCCAGGGCCCTCTGGCTGAAAAGAACCGTGAAAATTTGAAGTAAGGTTCGCAGCCTTATGAGGCGCGGGACGGCGGCTAACGTCCCCGGTCCGGACCTCGGAGAGGCGCCCGACGGGGCGCCTCTCCAAACTCTCTCTCTCTCTCCGGCTGCTTCCTTACCATCCGAATCCCGAAAGGGTTGAAATCATGACCAAACGAACGCTGCGAAACCTCCAGGAAAGAGCCCTTCGGGCGTTTTTCCTCTTCAACGGCATCATCGCCATCGTGGCCCTCGTGGGCATCTTCGTCCTTCTGCTGACCTCATCCTTTCCGGCCTTCCGGGAGGTCGACCTGTTCAAGTTCCTTTCGGAAAAGATCTGGGATCCGACAGCTCCCGACATCCCCCTCTATGGGATCTTGTCCCAAATCGTCAGCTCGCTCATGGTCACGGCCGTGGCCCTGGTCATCGCCGTTCCCATCGGCATCGGTGTCGCCGCATACCTCTCCGACGTCGCTCATTGGCGGGTCCGGGAGATCGTCAAGCCGGTCATCGAAGTCCTGGCGGCCATCCCCTCGGTCGTCATCGGTTTTCTGGGAATCGTCCTGGTCGGTCCATTCCTGGCCAAGATTTCCGGCCGGACGCACGGTCTCAACGCCCTCAACGGGGCCGTCCTCCTGGCCGTGATGTCGCTTCCGACCATCATCTCCATCAGCGAGGACGCCCTCAGCGCCGTCCCGTCCGCCTACGGCGAAGCCTCCCTGGCCCTGGGCGCCTCGAAATGGCAAACGATCGTCCGGGTCAAGCTTCCGGCAGCCCTTTCGGGGATCATCGCCGCGATCATGCTGGGAATGGGAAGGGCGATCGGCGAGACCATGACCGTTTTAATGGCCACCGGCAACGCCCGATCCTTCCCCACCGGGTTGTTCGATTCCGTCCGGACGCTGACCTCCAACATCGCCATCGAGCTGGGCGAAGTCCCCTACTTCACGACGCATTATTACGCCCTCTTCGCCATCGGCCTGGTCCTTTTCCTCATGACCTTCCTGATCAACCTGCTCGCCGACATCTTCCTTCGAAAATACCAGGAGCACGAGCTATGACCTCCTCGTCCACGAAAAAAATCCGTCAGGCGCTCGGGTTCCTGTTCCTCCGGCTCTGCCTGGCCTTGGTCCTGGCCGCCGTCGCGCTGTTTCTGGCCGACATCATTTCCCGCGGATCCTCGTCCTTGAGCTGGGAATTCATCTCCCAGAAGCCGCGCCGGGGGATGACCGAGGGAGGGATTTTCCCGGCCATCTTCGGAACATTTCTCGTCACGGCGGTCACCGCCCTTTTGGCCGTTCCCGTCGGCATATGCGCGGCCATCTACCTCAACGAATACGCCAAGAAGAACCGCCTGACCCGGCTCATCCGGCTGTCCATCCGGAACCTGTCGGGCGTGCCCTCGATCGTCTACGGGCTGTTCGGGGTCATTCTCTTCGTCAACATGATGAAATTCGGGACCTCGATCCTTTCGGCCGGCCTGACCCTCGGCCTCATGACCCTGCCCTGGACGATCACCGCCAGCGAAGAGGCCTTGAAGACCGTTCCCAATTCCTTCCGGGAAGGGGCCCTGGCCCTGGGTGCGACCAAATGGCAGGCGATCCGGACCAACGTCCTTCCTTACGCCCTGCCGGGCATGCTGACCGGGACGGTCCTCGGCCTGGCCCGGGCGGCGGGTGAAACCGCTCCGATCATGTTCACGGGCGCGGCCTTCGCCCTCCCCTTCCTTCCCAAGTCCCTGGGCGACCAGTTCATGGCCCTGCCCTATCACCTGTACATCATGGCCACCCAGCATCACGACATCGCCAAGGTCCGCCCCCTGGCCTATGGGACGGCCCTTGTTCTGATCATCTTCGTCCTCGGCCTCAACCTGGGGGCCGTCATCCTCCGTTACCGCCTCCGCCGCCGCCATAAAAGGTTCTAACATGTCAGACCAGCCTAAAATCGAAGCCAAAAACCTGGATTTCTACTACGGGGCGAAACAGGCCTTGAAAAGCCTCAACATCGCCTGCCATCCGCGAAAAGTCACGGCCATCATCGGGCCGTCCGGATGCGGCAAATCCACGTTCATCCGAACCCTGAACCGGATGAACGACGTCGTCGCCGGCACCCGCGTCGCCGGCGACATCCTGGTCGACGGATCCAGCATCCTCGGCCCGAAAATCGATGTCGTCGAGCTTCGGAAACGAATCGGTATGGTCTTCCAGAAGCCGAATCCGTTCCCCAAGTCCATCTTCGACAACATCGCCTACGGCCTCCGGATCAACGGGATGGCCGGCTCCCGGGAGCATCTCGAGGAGGTCGTCGAAAAAAGCCTTGTCGAAGCCGCCCTCTGGGACGAAGTCAAAGACCGCTTGAAGGACAACGCCTTCGCCTTGTCCGGAGGGCAGCAGCAGCGGTTGTGCATCGCCCGGGCCTTGGCCGTCGAGCCCGAGGTCATTCTGTTCGACGAGCCCTGTTCCGCCATCGACCCGATCGCCACGGCCAAAATCGAGGATTTGATCGAGAGGCTGAAATCAACCTACACCGTGGTCATCGTCACCCATAACATGCAGCAGGCGGCCCGGGTTTCCGACTACACCGCCTTCCTCATGCTCGGGGAACTCATCGAATTCGACGAGACGAAGAAAATCTTCACCGCCCCCTCCCAGAAGATGACGGAGGATTACATCACCGGCCGGTTCGGGTGACCGGATTTGCCGAACGACCGGCTTTTGGGATATAAAGGACGGAGAAGGGCTTGCGCATGAACGAAAAAATCGCCCTGGTCGAAGACGAGCCCGACCTGGCCAGGCTCACCGCCCAGGCCTTGGAACAAGAAGGATTCCGTGTTTCGACTTATTTTGATGCGGCCGGGTTTTACCGCTCCCTGGACAAATCCCTCCCCGACCTCATTCTCCTCGACTTGATGCTGCCGGACGCCGACGGGCTGGACGTCTGCCGGATCATCAGGCGGAACGAAACCTGGCAGTCGATTCCCGTCATCTGCGTCACGGCCAAGGGCGGGGAGACGGACCGCGTCCTCGGTCTTGAGCTGGGAGCCGACGACTATGTCGTCAAGCCCATCGCCTACAAGGAATTGGCCGCCCGCATCCGGGCGGTTCTTCGGCGAGGGCGGGCAGAAGCGCCGCCGGCCCGCCTTTCCATCGGGGACGGGGCGGTCGAAATGGACCCCGAACGTTTCGAAGTCCGGTTGGCGGGAAAGCCGCTCGAGTTGACGACGACGGAGTTCAAGCTCCTCTATCTTCTCGCCTCCAAGCCCGGCCGGGTCTTCACCAGGGAACAAATCCTGGATAAGATCTGGGGAAATGAAAAAATCGTCCTGGACCGGACGGTCGACGTCCACATCAAGAACCTCCGGGAGAAGCTGGGAGAGGCGGCCCGGTATCTGAAAAACATCCGGGGCGTGGGATACAAGGTCGAATCATGAAAAACAAAGGCCTGTTCCTCAAGATCTTCTTCGGATTCGGCGCCCTGATCCTTTTGCTCGCCGCCCTGACGGTTCTCTTTTCTTTTTCCGTCATTCGGACCCATTACGACAACAGGATGGCGGCCGAGCTTGAACACTTGGGAAGGGCGCTCTCTTCGAACGTCCTCGCACTTCTCGACGGCCCGGCCGACCGTCTGGAAGCCTTCCTGGTCGAGGAAAGCCGCCAGACCCAGGCTCGGATCACCATCATCGACCCGGACGGAGTCGTCCTGGCCGAATCGAGCCGGGACCCGTCCTCGATGGAAAGCCATCGCTACCGGCCCGAAGTCGCCCAGGCCCTGGAAGGCAAGGTCGGCCAATCGAAGCGCTGGAGCTATACGGTCGAGGACCGGATGATGTACGTCGGCATCCCCCTGGAGAACCCGGACGGTTCGGTCAAGGCGGTTCTTCGCTTCAGCCTGTACACCCGGGACGTGGAAGCGCTTCTCTCCGAAATCCGCGGCGGGCTTCTTCGGGCCGTTCTGATCGTCACCGGTTTGGCCCTGCTGGCCGCCCTGTTCATCGCTCTTCATCTCACCCGCCCGATCAAGATCCTGGTCCGGGCCTCGGAAAAGGTCGCCGGCGGCGACTTCAAGTCCAAGGTCCATGTCGCCCGCCGGGACGAATTCAAAACCCTGGCCGATGGATTCAACTTCATGACCGAGCGGTTGGATTCCCTGTTTGAAGCCCTGGCCCACCGCAAAGAGGAAGTGGACAGCGTCATCGGCGCCATCCGCGAAGGCCTGGCGGTCATCGACTCCGAAGGCCGGATCGTCCTGGCCAACGACGCCTTCAGGGCGACCTGCCCTACCGTCTCGCTCGAAGGGACGTTTTACTGGGAAGTCATCCGCAGCGGCGCCCTCTTGGAACTGTTGGCCCGGGTCCGCCGGAATAAAGTCTCGCAAAGCGCGGAACTCAAAATCGGCGAGCGCCAAGTCCTGGCGGCGGTCAGCCACCTCCCGGCCCAGGACGGGATGGCTCTTATCCTTCACGACCTCACCCGGCAGCGTCAAGTGGAGAACATCAAGCGCGATTTCATCGTCAACGCCTCCCACGAGCTGCGTACGCCGCTTTCGGCCATCGCCGGGGCGGTAGAGCTCCTCCAAGACGACCGGAGGGCCAACGACCCAATGGCCTTGGACATCCTGCGCCGGCATGTCATCCGGATGCGGGCCATCATCGAGGATCTTCTCAAACTCGGCGAGTTGGAAAATCCCGAGATCCGGCTCGACTTCGGCGACCTGGATGCGGAAACACTGGCCGCCAGGGTTCTGGAGCTTTATCACGACCGGGCCGAACAGAAAGGTCTCCGCCTGAGCCTCAGGAAAGCCTCCGACCTGCCCCTGGTCCGGGCCGACGCCTTTTTGATCGAGCAGGCTCTGATCAACCTCATCGATAACGCCGTCAAATACACCGACAAGGGCGCCATCTCGGTTGAGATCAAGCCCGAATCCGGATTCCTGGTCATCGACGTGGCCGACACGGGACCCGGCATTTCGGAATCCCATCGGGAGCGCGTTTTTGAGCGTTTCTACCGGGTGGACAAGTCCCGCTCCCGGATCCTCGGAGGCACCGGACTGGGCCTCTCGATCGTCAAGCACATCGTCCAGCTCCATGGGGGCACAATCGCCGTCCGGGGAGAGGAAGGGAAAGGCTCCGTCTTTTCGATCCGGCTTCCCCTGGACCGCCCGGACGAAGGGTGACGGGCCGCGAGCCGGGGACTCATCCCCCGGTTATTTTCGAAGAAAGACCAAGCGCAGACCTCTCGGGTCGCCCGGCCTTTTAATGAAATCCCTGGACCAGACAACGGAATACCCTTTGTCGAGGAACCGCATGATCCGGCCCGCCTCTGAGGCCTCAGCGGGCCGATAGACCGCCATCCATTCCAACGGAAAGCCCTCGTCTCCGGCCGGAATCAGGCGGAGATTCAATTCCCCTTCGAGATAGAACCTCATGATACTCCCGGCGCTCTCGCTGAAGAGAAACAGGGGCGGAAATTCCCGGGTTCGGATTTCAGACTTGATAACGCGCGCGACGCGATGATACGGCTCGAACCAGTACGAGCGGAGAGAGTCGACCATGGGAACGGCCTGCAGGCAGGCGAGGATGATCATCGCCGCCGCGAATGCGCCGCGTCGGCGAGGGAAGAATCCGGCGGCTCCCGAAGCCAGAAGGATCGCCCAGACCGCCTGACCCGGGAGCAGGTGCCGTATTCCCCAAACCGGATAGTTTAAGGGCGGGAGGGAGAGGAGAAACAGAAAAAGAGGAGGAGCCAGGACTGTCAGCCAGAGAAATGACGGAACCGGGGCCGGGAGGGGAGAGCAAAGGTTGGGATTTGCCGGGGAACGGCGCCGTCCTAAGAAGGCGACGGCGCAAAAAAAGAAGCCGGCTGCGCAGGAAAGAGCGATCGAGGTCACCGACCCCGCCGCACCCGTGTACCGGGCGAAAAGTTCGGCCAGCGATCGTAAGGTCGGGGTCGGAACCCAAGCCAGGACCGTCTGAATCCCGCCCGCAGTCTTCACCGCGGGCCGGGAATAGAGAATCCACGGCAGCAGGCAGAGCGCGGCGACGGCCGCGGTCAACACCCAGCGCCACAGGGCTCTCCGGTCCTTTCGGAGAAGGACGGCCGGCGCAATCGCCGCGATAAAAAGCCAGGCGAAATAATGGGTATAGGCCATCAGGATCGAAAGCCCGGATAAAATCAACCAGGGAGACCGCCGGTCGCTCCTCCGAAGGGCGAGTTCGAGAACGAGGATGTAGGCCAGGACGAGGGCCGA
>JAFGEN010000035.1 GCA_016931595.1 Candidatus Aminicenantota bacterium
CCCAGGGGCCCGCGCATTTCCGAGCCGTTGCCGCGGCTCAGGGCCATGGGCAGGGTTCCCAGAATGGTGGTCAGGGCCGTGAGCAGGACCGGACGAAGCCGGACCACCGCGCCCTGGACGATCGCCTCCTTCTTATTCATCCCCTCCCGCCGGAGCTGGTTGGTGTAATCGATCATGACGATGGCGTTGTTGACCGCCACTCCGGCCAGGAGGATGATTCCGATCCCGACCGGCATGCTGAAGGTATGGCCGAAGACGAGCAGGCCCAGAACGACCCCGATGAAAAACAAGGGAATCGTGAACATGATGATGAAGGGGTTCCGCAGGGATTCGAACTGCGAGGCCATGACCATGTAGACCAAGAGGAGGGCCAGGAGAAAGACCCAGAACAGGGTTCCGAACGCTTCCGTCATCTGGGCGTAGGATCCCCCGATTTCGATGAAATATCCGGGAGGGAGCTGGTCATCCATTCCCTTCATCCGGGCCTGGACATCGCGGACGACGCTGCCGAGATCCCGGTCGGAGATGTTGGCCAGGACCGAGACGCGCCGGGATTGATTGTCCCGGGTGATCTGGATCGGGCCCGTCCCCGCTTCGACTTCGGCCACCTGGTCCAGGGAGATCACGGTCTTGCTCGGGGTCGAGATCGGAATGGCCTTGACCGAAGCCAGCGTATTCCGGAATTCTTCCTTGAACCGCACCCGGACATCGTATTCTTCTCCGGCTTCCCGGTAGCGGGTGGCCACTTGGCCCAGGGTGGCGATCTGGACAGCAGTTTCGACCTGGGCGATGGACAAACCGAAGCGGGCAGCCTTGTCCCGGTCGACCTTGATGTGATATTCGGGCTTGGACTGGGACAGGGTGTGGGAGATGTCCCGGATTCCCGGAACGTCCTTGATCCGGGCGACCAGCCCGTCGGCGATTTCCCGGAGCTTCTCCAGGTCCTTGCCGAAGAGCTTGATTTCAATCGGAGCCGCGGCCCCGCCCATCATCATCGCTCCCATGTCCGTGGCCTCGAAGGTGACGCCCTCGATGGCCGGAACCCGCTTGCGGATTTCTTCCAGGACTTGGGTGTCGGTGAGCTTCCGATCCTCCACGTCCTTGAGGCCGACGAAGAACTGGGCTTCGTGCGGGCCCGTCGGCGCGCCGCCGAATCCCTGGTCGGCCGCATTGTCCTCGGCCGAGGAACCGACCTGGACCGAGGTGATCTTGACTTCCGGCCGGCTGCGGACAACGTCCTCGATCATGCCCACGATCCGGTTGGTTTCCTCCAGGGAGGTGCCGACCGGGGTTTTCACGTTCAGCACCAGCATGCCCCGGTCCATCGACGGCATGAATTCCGTCCCCAGGATGGGGACCAGGGCCAGGGAGAGGACAAACAGTCCGATCGCCCCGAAGACGACCGTTTTCCGGTGATGCAAAGCCCATTCCAAGGCCTTCCGATACGCCTCGCGGGCTCGGCTAAAATCCCGGCCGATGGTTTTCTTCAAGGATCGAGCATCGCCCTCTTTCCGCTGAAAGAGATAGGAGCCCATCATCGGAACGACGCTCAGGGCGACAAACAGCGAGGCGACCAAGGAAAACGCGACCGACAGGGCCAGGCCGCGCATGAGCTTTCCGGTCAGCCCCTCGGCGAAGAACATGGGCAGGAAAACGACGATCGTGGTGATCGTCGAGGCGGTGATGGCCATGCCCACCTGCGAGGCGCCGAGCCGGGCCGCCGTCTTGGCGTCCTTGCCCTCCTGGACATGGCGGAACATGTTCTCGATGACGACGATGGCGTTGTCCACCAGCATCCCGATCCCCAAGGCCAGGCCTCCCAGGGTCAGGAGATTCAGGGTATATCCCGCGGCATAGAGAGCGATAAACGTCGTGACGACCGAGAGCGGAATGGCCACGGCGATGATCAGCGTCGGCCGCCAGTTCATCAGGAAAAAGAAGATCATGACCACGGCCAGAAGCCCGCCGACGACGGCATTGGCCGTCGTCCCCTGGGTGACGCTCTCGATCATCTCCGATTGGTCCATGATCTGGAGGAACTGGATGTCGGGAGGAAGCGTCGTCGTGATATTCGCCAGTTCCGCCCTGACCGCTTTTCCGACGAGGGCGGTGTTGGCCCCCGAGCGCTTGCTGATCATGAGGAAGACGGATTTCTGGCCCTCGATCCGGCCGATATAACGGACTTCCTTCAGGGTATCCCTGACTTCGGCCACGTCCCGGATGTAGATCGGCTGACCCTGGGCGGTAGCCCCGACAATCGTATTCCGGACATCGTCCAGGGAGGCGAATTCGCCTATGGTCCGAACAAGGTAATCCGTATACCGCTCGACCAGGTGGCCTGCCGGCATGTTCATGTTGCCGGCCATCAGAGCCCCGAGGACCTGGTCAAAAGACAATCCGAAGGAAGCCAAGGCGTCCTTGTTCACATCCACCAGGATCTCCCGGGTATCCATCGAAAAAACCGTGGCCGCGGCCACGCCGTCCAGGCGCTCGAACCGGCGGGAGACCTCGTCCTCGACGATGGTCTTCAGCTCGGCCATCGGCCGGTTGCCGGTGACGCCCCAGAAAATCACCGGGATCTGGGCCATATTGAACTTGACCACCAGCGGGTCGCTGGCGGCCTTCGGGAGGAAAGCCTTATAGAGGCCGATCTGGTCGCGGAGGTCCTGGGCGGCGAAATCGAGGTTCGTCCCCCACTCGAATTCGACCGAGACGACCGACGTTCCCTCGGACGTGGCCGAGGTGACCTTTTTGACCCGGTTGACCGAGCTGACGACCTGCTCGATCTGCTTGGTGATCGTGTTTTCAATGTCGGCCGGGGCCGCACCCTGGTACGTCGTGATGACCGAAACGGTCGGATACTCGAGGTCGGGGAACAAGTCCAGTCCCAGCCGGGTGAAGGAAATGACGCCGACGACGACCAGGATCATGGCGATCATGGCCGTCGAAACGCGGCGGTTGACCGCAAAATTCGGAAGTTGCATGGCGTTAACCTTTAATTTCGACGGGCGTGCCTTCGACGAGGCCGTAATTGCCCTCGATGATGACCCGGTCGCCTTCCTTCAATCCCTCAACGATTTCGATGAGAGTCGTGTTCTTGAGGCCGAGGACGACCGGACGCTTGACGGCCTTGCCGTTTTCCACGACGAAGACGAACGAATCGCTCAAAACGGCCGTTTGGGGAACGGCCAGTGCGTTTTCATGGGAGTTGACCTCGAAGACGACCGAACCGAACGTTCCCGGCCGGAGGACCAGGCCCGGATTATCGGCCATGATTTCGACCCGGAATTTCTTGGACAAGGGATCGGCAGCCAGGTTGACGACCGTAACCGTCCCCGTCGCTTCGTCCGAACCGGCCATGACCGTTGCCTTCTGTCCGCGGGCCAGGCGGGAGATATCCGACTGTGAGACTTCAACGACGATTTTAACCCGGCTGTAGTCGACAAGGGTGACCACGCCGCCGGCCGCGCCCATCCCGCCCATCATCGGATTGATGACGTCCCCGACTTCGGCGTTCTTGGAAGCGATGACGCCGCTCCAGGGAGCGGTCATGACCGCCTGGTCGAGAGCATGCTTGGCCAGGTCGACGGCCGCCGAGGCCTGGGCAACCTGGGCCCGGGCCGCTTCGTCGGCCAGCTTGACCTGCTCAACCTGGGTCTCGGAGACGGCTTTCTCAGCCGCCAGCCGGTCCATCCGCTCCTTGTTCCGGGCGGCGTTCTTGGCATTGGCCTCGGCCACGGCAGCGGCGGCTTCGGCCTGCTGGAGCTGAAGGCGGATGGAGGACGTATCGAGCTCAGCCAGGAGCTCCCCTTTCCGGACGGCTTGGCCTTCCTCGACCAGGATCCGGGCAACCTTGCCGCCCGTTTCGGGGGTGATGTTGATTTTCCGGCCCGCTTCGACGAGGCCGGTGTAAATGAGTTTCTCCGAAATGCGCCGGGGGGCGACCGTTTCGATTTTCACCGGCATCGCCGCCAGCGACCCGTCGGCCTTGGCCGCATCGGCCGCGGCGGTTTCCGTTTCCGCCTGTTTGCAGGCGGAGGGAATGAAGAGGGCGATCGCGAGGATCAGGACGGTGAGACTGAACTTCTTAGACATGATGATTCTCCGTTACTTCACTTCTTCGGCATATCGATCCGAACCCTTGCCGACCGACTTTTCGATCTGGGCCAGGGCCACGGCGTAATCGTACAAGGCTTGAACATGGTTGGTTTTGGCCTGGGACAGGGCCACTTGGGCCGAGCTGACATCGAGGTTGGTGGCCAATCCTTCGGAGTAATTCAGCTCGGCGATCCGGACGGCTTCCTGGGCCTGCTCGACGTTCTTTTCCTGGGAGAGGAGGGATTCGCGGGCCTGGCGGAGGGCCAGGACGGCCTCCTGGACCTCGAACTTGACCGATTCGACCAGTCCCTTGCGGCTGTAATCCAATTGCTGGAGGGCGGCCTTGGCCTGGGCCACTTTGGCCGAGGTGGAAAATCCGTTGAAGATCGGAATGTTCAAAACCAGGTTGACCTGGTAATAATCCTCCCAGTTGTTCGATTTCAGGTTCAGGATGTTCGACCAGTAGTTATAGGCGCCGCCGACGGCCAGCGTCGGGAGGGCGGCGGCCCTGTTCATCTTGACCATCTCCGCGGCCATCAGCGACTGGTACTGCATCTGGCTGATCTCCGGCCGGCGGGTCAGGGCCTCGGCGATGTTTTCGTCGATATTCGCCTCGACCTCCCGGAACGCGAGCTCGCCCTTGATTTCGACCGGTTGGGCCAGGTCAAGGCCCAGGAGCATCTTCAGCCCGATCTCGGCCGTGGCCACGGCATTCCGGGCCCGGATCAGCTGGGGCTTGAGGTTGGCCAACTGGACCTCGGACCGGAGCAGGTCGAATTTGGAGGCCATCCCGACGTCATAGAGGTTTTTGACGTTCGTGTAATGCTTTTCGGCCAGGCCGACGCTTTCCTCGGCCACGTTGACGAACGACCGGGCCAGGAGATAGCCGTAAAAGCCCTTCTTGACATTGAGGACGGTTTCCTCGCCGGATTGGCGGATCGCCTCTCGGGTCGCATCCAGGTTGTATCTGGCCGACTTGTACCCGGAAGCCAGCCGCCCCCCGGTATAAAGAGGAAGGCTGAAGTTGAACGCGAAGGTGTACGTCCGGGTGAAATCGAACTTGACTTTCGTCGGAGGCTGCCCGGGGACCATCGGCGGGAATTCGATGGTGAAGACCTTCTTGTCCAGGACATCCGTCCCCTGGAGGTTGAGGCTCGGGTAAAATCCCGAGACGGCTTCCTTGACGGCGGCCGCGGCTTGGCCCTCCTTGGCCTGGTTGGCCAGGTGGAAGGGGTTTTGCCTGAGGGCCATGCGAATGCTGTCTTCCAGGGTCAGGACCATTTTGTCTTGGGCCGTCGCCGTCCCGCCGAAGACGGCCGCCAGGAGCGTCAGTGCGGTCAGAATTCTGATTCGGCTCATGGGTCTATTCTCCTCTGTCTTCGCTGTTTCGCGTATGATTTCCGGAACTCATTCCGCGCAGAACGAACGTGTAGATATCTGATACGTCTTTTTCGAGATCGGGTTTTGGTTCCTCGAAGAAATTGTCGTGTTGATAGCCCTGGAGCACAGCGCTGAGAAACCGGGTGCCCGCGGCCGGGGACATCGATCGGAAGGTCCCGATTTGAATGCCCTCTTCCAGAAAGGCTTCCACCCGGCTCATCACCCCGCGACGGACGACCAGAACCCGGCGGAGAAATTCATATTCCGGGCCGGAAGCGACGCCTCCCCCCTTTTTTTCCTCTCCGGCCATCACGTGAAAAAGGCGGATCAGGGAGGGGTCGACCAGAAAAGCCCGGGCGATGTTTTCCTTGGCTCTCTGGCGTAAAATAATCTCGCGGATCAAGGTCCGGAATCGTGTTTCATACTTCAGCGGCCGGGCCACGATTTTCTCCACGCAGGCGTCCAGGTCTTCGATAAAATGGATGAGGAGCTCGTAAACGAGCTCCGTTTTGCTCGGGACATACTTGTAAACAGTCGCCTTGGAAAATCCTGCTTCGGCGGCCACATCGTCCATGGACGCCGCCGCCAGGCCCTTCCGGCAGATGACGGCCTCGGCCGCCTGGAGGATGGCTTCCCGGTTTGAACGGCGGCGTTCGAACTCCCGAAGATTTCGCTTTTCCGATAGAGAGCTGTCTTTCGTTTTTTTCTTCATTATTAAACCCGTCAGTTTATTAATTAAACTCGCGAGTATACTGGCGTAGGGTAGCATCCGGAAACGCGCCTGTCAAGCGGGATTTGGAAAAGACCCGCCGTTCGATTTACAATAGTCGGGCATGACCAGAAAAGCGGTCGTGAGAGCGGCCGGTATCGGCGCCCTGACGTTCGCCTTCGGAGCTTTTCTCCCGGCCGGAATCGGCCCGCCCTCCCCCTCCCCCGCGGTTCCCGACATCGAATGGACCGTGGACATGACGATCACGGTCAAGGGGTCATACGAGCTGGAGGGTCGGGCCAAGGCCTCCGGCCGCTACAATCTGAAGATGACCTGGACGGGCGGGCTCGAGTGGGACGGAGACGACTATATCCTGATCAAGGGAGAGGACAAACCGGCCGAATGGACGGCCGAGGAATCGGCGACCGGGCCCGGGGGGATCCTGATCCTGACGACTGATGATTTCCAGGCCGCCCCCGAGCTCAATGTTTCCTATGTTCTCCGCCGCAGTAATGGGATCCACCTGAGCTTCATCATTCGCGGGTTCGAGGTTCCCCGGTCTTTCTCCCGGAACACGTTCTACCTCCACTTTCCGGCCTCGGCCGAGAACGAGGAAAATCCGGGCGGGGTGAAGTACAACCTGTTCGTCAAGTCGGGCTCCAATGCCGTCGTTCTCGACGATCCGGCCGGCATCCAAGGGCCGGGGGAAAAAACGTTCCGCTGGACTTGGGTCAGGCGGTCCGCCGTCAGAACGGAAAGAGAAACCGGGTTTTTCGAATCGAACCGCCACGAAGCGGAAGTGACGGTCGTCATCCGTCCGGTCAGATAACGTCCCGTAGAATCATTCCTCTTATGCCCGGGGATGGAATTGATCGTAAACCCGGCGGAGGCGTTCCCGGCTGACGTGGGTGTAGATCTGGGTCGTCGTGATCTGGCTATGCCCAAGCATCATCTGAACGGAGCGGAGGTCGGCCCCGTGCTCCAGAAGGTGGGTGGCGAAGGAATGCCGGAGAACATGGGGATGGACCTTGGAGAGCAGGCCGGCCGCCCTGGCCCGGGTTTTCATCATCTTCCAGAAGCCCTGGCGGGTGAACGGCTTGCCCCGCCGGGTCAGAAACAGCGCCTCTCCGCTTCCCTTGAGGGCAAACGACGGCCGGGCCTTTTCCAAGTAACGGGCGACGGCCTTGGCCGCCGATTTTCCCAAGGGAATGATTCGTTCCTTGGCCCCCTTTCCCCTGCAGAGAACGTATTCGTCCTTCAACCGGACGTCGACCGGCCGGAGAGAGACGAGCTCGGTGACGCGCAGGCCGGAGGCATACATCACCTCGAACATGGCCCGGTCTCGAAGGCCGCGGGCCTCGGACACATCGGGCTGCTCCAGGAGCGTTTTGACCTCGGTTTCAGAGAGACACTTGGGAAGGGCGGACCAGCTTTTGGGAGAGGTCAAGGGACCGGCCGGATTCCTGTCCAGGCGGCCGTCGACGAGGAGAAAACGGTAAAACGACTTGAGGACGGAGATCCGCCGAGCCAGCGAACGGGCTCCCAGTCCGGCCTTGCTTTCGCTCCGGACGAAAGCCGCGAGGTCCGACTCGCGAGCCTCCGCCCAGAACCGTTTCTCCCGGGAAAGAAAATGCAGAAACCGCTCGAGGTCGCGGCCGTAGGCGACTCGGGTGTTTTCGGACAGCCCCTTTTCGACCGCAAGATAACGGAGAAACTCGCTCCGAATCTCTTCAGCCGACACAGCCGGGGTCATTCGAGGAAAGACAGGTTCTCCCGCTCCCGGCCGATGGTCGTCGTAGGCCCGTGGCCGGGAAGGACGTCCATCTCGTCGGGGAACGTCATCAACCGCTCGCGGATCGAGCGCTCGATTTGCTTCTGGTCGCCTCCGGGGAGGTCGGTCCGGCCCACGCCCTCGAAAAAGAGCGTGTCTCCCGCGAGCAGGAATCCGTCGGCCAGAAGACAAATGCTCCCTGGAGAGTGACCGGGCGTATGGATGACACGGAGCATGCCGCGACCGATGGGGATCTCATCTCCGTCGTTGAGATATCGATCCGGCGGCGGGGAATCCTTGGCCCCGAGAAACAGGCTCAGCTCGAGCTGATTGAGCCGGCCCGGCCGGTCCTTGTCGCCGGCGTGCATATACAGGGGAACGTCGTACTTGTCCTTCATGTCCCGGTTGGCCCCGATGTGGTCGATATGGCCGTGGGTGTTGAGAATTCCGACCGGGTGAAGCCCTTCCTCGGCGACGACCGGGAAGATGCGGTCGGCGTCGGCCCCGGGATCGACAATCAGGCAGTCCCGGGTCTCCTCGTCATAGACGAGATAACAGTTCGTTTCGAGAGGGCCGACGACGATCATCAGGTATTTCATCTCTCCGCACTCTCTCCGCCAGCCATCATAGGGGGAATCCTTCTCCCCTGTCAAGCCGTCCGGGTTTCACGGCCGGCGGGAGATCGGATATAATGCGGGACATGTCGAACGCACATCCCTGGCAGCTTGAAATCGCCCGCCGGTCCCTGAAAAAAAAGGAAAAAATCGACCTGATCGAAAAGCGGATCAAGGTCGGGCCGGCCGACCGCTGCCTCGACCTCGGCTGCGCCCAGGGGATCCTGAGCTGGTTTCTTCGGAAAAAAGGCGGCCGGTGGGTCCACACCGACCTGGATTTTGAAAATCTCCGAACGAGCCGGGACCTTCTCGGCTCGGGCTTCGTCCAAATGGGGGTTCCATTCCTTCCTTTCGCTTCCGGCTCGATCGACCGGCTCTTTTGCCTCGATTTCCTCGAGCACGTGGACGACGACCGGACGACGGCCGCGGAAATCGCCCGAGTCCTTCGTCCCGGCGGGACGCTGGTCCTGATCGTTCCCCGGACCGGCCCGTTTATCGTCATGCAGAAAATACGGCCGGCGGTCGGCCTGAAGCTCGAATTTTACGGCCACAAGCGGGAAGGTTACACCCTGTCCGAGCTCGAGACGCTCCTCGGCCGGGCCGGCCTCCGCCTCACCGGCCACACGACCTATTCCCGGCTTTTCACCGAGTTGCTCGAGCTCGTTCTCAACGCCCTCTACGTGAATTTTTTCTCGGCCAAGCCCGAAGCCGCGCTTCGGGACGGCCATATCCGGCCGGCCACCCCCGGAGAGTTCGCCGCCCAGGGAAAGGCCTTCAAGCTGTA
>JAFGEN010000263.1 GCA_016931595.1 Candidatus Aminicenantota bacterium
TCCTCGACGATCTTGCTGTTCTTCTTGACGACCTTGGTGTTCAGGCCGTAGGAGATCGGGGTCGGGTCCTTTTTATCGGCGATTTTGTCGTAGTACGCCTCGACTTCGGCCTGGGTCACGCCTTCGTAAAAATTGACGGCCGAATTCGTAACCAGGTCCTTGGTCGAGTCCTGGGAAACCTTCTTGGCGTCGACGGCCGGGTCGAACAGGATCGGGGTCAGGAAGGCGATGAATTCGTCGAGCGACTGCCCTTCGGCCAGGGGGAAGACGGCTCCCTCCGCCCCTTTCATCAGCTCGGCGAAATAGGCCGGCTCGATCTCCGGCAGGAATTTGTCCGTCGAATAATGATGGTGGATGCCGTTGGAAAACCAAACTCGCTTGACGTAGGTCATGAACTTGGCCCAGCGCGGGTCGTTCTTGTCGCCCTTATAATTTTCAAAAATCGCATCCAGGGTCTTGCGGATCGCCAGATTATGCTTGTAGTTCTGGTCGGTGACGATATCCCTCCCGCACAGGGCCGCCTCCGAAAGATAATAGACCAGCTCCTTCTGGGCGGGGGTCAGGTCCTCGAACCCGGGGACCTGGTAGCGGAGGATCTTCAAGTCGGCAAACTGGTCGATCTGCCAGCGGAATTCCTGGGCGGCCGCGACCGGCTCGGCGTCCTTCTTTTTACACCCCGAAACCAGGGCGACGGCGGCGATCAGCACCAGGGAAACCAGAATGCGTTTTCCGGACATGACATCCTCCTTGAGGGCGGAAATAAGGGGTTGAGATTCACCGTCAGAGCATACCAAAAGCCCCCCCGGAAAGGCAACCGAGATCCTTCCCTGAATTTCTCACGAATCGAAGGTCACCCGGCCGTCATTTGATATGGACCGTCAACTCCGCTTGGTTGTTCTTGTCATCCTTGTCGTTGGTCCGGCCGGATGCATTTACCGTCGCGGTGCATTTTTTCGCCCCCAGCGTATACCACTTGAACTCGAACGTATGGGTGAACCATCTGCCGGGTTGAAGGGGCGGCACGGCGATCGTCTTGGCATCCTTCTCCTTGCATTTCATGACGAGATCCGTCGACCGCGACTGGGCAAGCCCCACATTGGTGACCTTGACCACGAGTCGGACGGGGAGCGTCAAGTGGCGCGAGGCGTCGGGGGAGGTCAATTCGACGGCCAAGTCCGGGCGAACGTATTCGGAGACAAATGATTTTTGCCAATAGAGGACCGTCCCGCAATGTTGGACGTTATCGCTGGGATTAAAGTCGGCTTTGGCCATGGAAACCACCTCGATTTCACAGCGAACGACGCCGTCGGGGGCTTCGATTTTATAATCCTGAAAAAAAGTTTCTTTCTCTCCCGGTTTCAGGTCGGTGAATTTCCTGGTGAAGACCTTGTCTTTTTTAAATTCTTCCAAGGACGGTTTCAACTGGATGTTCAGAGCGATTTCCAGCGTGAATGGTCCGGACGCCACCTGGCCGTTGTTGGAGACACGGACCGCAAACGTCGCAATGTCGCCTGGAGTCAGCCGATATTGAGCGCTTTGAGGCGCGACGGACCAGGGATATTTTGATTGAAACGTCATCGGCGATAGTTCAACCTTGAGGTCGGGCAAGGGCGTCTGGGCGAGCACATTCCCGGCCAGGACAAACAAAGCAAACAGCCAAAACACTTTTTTCATGGGGACTCCTCCTTCAAGACGATTCCCACGCCGCCATGGCGTCAATATGCGTCATATTTTCACCACATGTCAAGCATTTTTCGGTAAACCGCCCGCTGGACATTCCGGGGAAAAGCCGCTAGGCTTCAGGAGCAGCCATGAGACCTCCCGCCGCCGTCATTGCCCTTTCCCTGGCTGCCGCGTCCTTTCTTCCAACCGCCTGCCGCAAACCGACGGACCGGGAGCAGGTTCTCAGCCTTGTCTCTGTCCTGGCCCGGGCCGCGGAAAAGGACGATACGGAGCAAATTCTCGAACTGTTGGACCCGGCCTACGTGGACTTCGAAGGCCGGTCCAAGCCGGCGACCGGCGACATGCTGGAGAAATATTTTTCCCGGTACCCGGCGATCGTGGTCAACATCCTCAGATCGGAGGTCGAGGAGATGGGACCGCAGGAAGCTGTTGTCGCGGCCGACGTCGCCCTCTCTTCGGGCGCGGCCAAGGTCCTGCGCAAGCTCGCCCAGCTCTCTCTCTCCAACCACCGCTTCCGGATCAAACTGCGGAAATCCGGCCAAGACTGGCTCATCGCGTTCGCGGAATGGCGGCCGCTCGAGGCTGGAGAGATCATCCTCCCCCAGGATAAAGGAACGGCCGGGGCCGTTTGACAGGCCCGGCCGGCGGGGATATATTTCCGGAACCGCAGGATCGTCGTTACTGGAGGTACCAGGCATGCGTCATCGAGCTTTCATCGTTCCCGGCATCGTCCTTCTGGCCCTGCTCCCTCTTCTTCTTCCGCTTCGGGCCGCGGACACGCACCCGTTTTCCATCCATGACATGCTGGCCATGGACCGGATTTCCGACACCCAGGTCTCCCCCGACGGGAAATGGATTGCCTTCAACCTCCGGGAAACCGACCTGGCCGGGAACCGGGGCCGGACCGATATCTGGCTGGTCGGGGTCGACGGCAAGGGCCTCCGCCGCCTGACGACCCATCCGGCCGCCGACTTCAGCGCCCGCTGGACGCCCTGCGGCAGGTATCTCTTCTTCCTCTCGACACGCTCCGGCTCCTCCCAGGTCTGGAAGATCAAGGTCGACGGAGGGGAAGCCGAGCAGGTTACCCGCCTTCCCCTCGACCTCGGAGGCCTGGCGATGTCCCCCGTCGGCGGGACGCTGGCCGTTTCCATGGAAGTCTTCCCCGGAACGACACCCGAGGCGACGGCCAAGAAGCTCGCCGAAATCGCCGAGAACAAGGCCAGCGGCCGTCTCTATGACAAGGTCTTTATCCGCCACTGGGACACCTGGGCCGACGGGCGACGCTCCCACGTCTTCGCCGTCTCGACCAAGGACGGCAAAGCCGTCGATTTGATGCCGGCCATGGACGCCGACGCTCCCTCCAAACCCTTCGGCGGCTTCGAGGAGATCTCCTTCACCATCGACGGCAAAGGCCTGGTCTTCACCGCCCGCGACGCCGGACGGGAGGAGCCCTGGTCGACGGACCTGGATCTCTACTTCGTCCCGGTGGACGGCTCAGCGGCGCCCAAATGCCTGACCGAGGCCAATAAGGCCACGGACACGATGCCCGCCTTCTCGCCTGACGGGAAAACTCTCGCCTACCTGGCCATGGCCCGGCCCGGCTACGAGGCCGACCGGCTCCGCCTCGTCCTCAAGGACTGGCCCGATGGCAAGGAGCGCGTCCTGACGGAAGCTTGGGATTATTCCATCGGAGGCTTCGGCTGGACATCCGACGGGACGAAGATCCTGGCCACGGCCGGGAACCGCGGCCAGACCTCGCTTTTCTCGATCGACGCCAAAACGGGAGCCGTCGCGA
>JAFGEN010000264.1 GCA_016931595.1 Candidatus Aminicenantota bacterium
CCTCCACCCGCCGGGCGACCTCGCCGTAGTCGATGCGGAGGGCCGGGATCATCGACTTGGAGAAGCCGGGCATGGTGGCCGCTCGGAAGCCGTATTTGCGGGCCGCGACCTTGAGCGGAGCCGTGGTCGAATACTCGGTCGGGGCGATGATGACCTGGGATTCGGCCAGAACGTCTTCGAACGGAACCCGAAGCCCGGTTTGACCCAGGTTTGAGGCATCATCCGGGGGAACCGTGCCGATCAGGAACGCATCCGGAGGAAGGTCGGCGTTGTTGGACCCGACGTCGGGGTAGGCGTAAAGCCGGACGTCGTCGAAGGGGATCTCGAGCCGGTTGTCGTAAAGGGCGGCCAGCCATTCGAAGGCCATCGTCCGCCGCTCCGCCCAGCCCGGATGATCCAGGCTCGCATGGCGCGGGACATCGATCAGGAACGAGAGGATGGTGTCGCCGGGCAGACGGGGGAAAACGGACCGGACGAGATCGATGAGTTCGCGGGAAGTCAAATTCGGCATCGTTTCCTCCCGCCCGCTATTATATTCGATTTGTTTTGAAATTTCTCCCAAAAAAATCCGGATTAAAAGAGGATTTTCACCCCTCCGGTGACCGCCGACCCCGGCGTTCCGTATCCGAAGACCGTTTCGTAGCGGACGTTTCCGATATTCTCCCAGCGGCCGAAGACCTCCAGCCCGGCGCCGACGGCGAACGTCAGGTAGGCGTCGACGAGAAAGAAGGAGGGAAGCATGACGGGTTGCGGCGTCCAGCCGCTGTAATCCAGGTCGGGGCGGATCCCGGTGTACACGGCCGCGAGCCCGACTTCCCATCCCGATGACGGGACCCATTGAATGCTGCCGGAAATTTTGTCGCCGGGCCGGCGAAGGAGCGGCTCCCCCGTATCGAGGTCGCGGGCGTCCAGCCGGGTGTAGGCGCACCGAAAGGTCAGGCGTTCGAACGGCCGGGCGTCGACCGCGGCTTCCCAACCGCGCGACCGGGCCCGGCCGATGTTGACATACCCCAGGGCATAATCGTAATTGATCAGATTTCTGAAGTCGGATTGGAAGTACGATAAACCGAGGAGAACCGCGCCTCCGGCCAGCGTTTGCTCGAGGCCGGCGTCCCATCCGAGCGACTCCTCCGGAAGAAGGGACTCGTTTCCGACCGGGCCCCAGAACGTGCCCGGGGCGAACAGCTGGTAAAGCGACGGCGCCTTGAAGGCCGTCCCGACTGTGGCTTTGATTTTCGTCCCGGTCCTGTCGAAAACAACGGCCGGAGCCAGCCGCCAGGTCAACGCCGTTCCCGTCCGGCTGTGGGAATCGAGCCGAATCCCGGCGGCGGCATGAAAGACGCCGCTGATATTGAACCTGTCCTGGAGAAAGACGCCGGCCCGGTCGTCCTTGCGGCCCGGGAAGACGCTCGAGTAAGGGCCCCAGGCGCTTTCCGAGAAGTATTCCGAATCGCCGGTTTCCCGTTCGAACTCCGCCCCGGCGGTCAAGGTGTGTCCGGAGCCGAGGAAGATGTTGTTCTGCCAGTCCAGGCGGTTTCGGGAACTCCGGTAATGCGAAGTTTCGGAATCGAGGGGATGGAGGTTGTCGACCGGATTATCGCCGCGGCGGGAGGACCGGATATGGGAAATCCCGAGGATGGATTCCCAGCGGCCGCCGGCCAGGAGGGTTCGGGCCTGGGCCCGAAGGAATCCCGACAGGTAGCGCTGGATGGAATTCGGGTCGTCGCCGTAGGCCCCCCCGGACAGGTCGAGGTCGGTCGCGGCCGAAATCCCCCGAAAGACCAGGTCGATTTCGGTTCCTCCATCGAGCTTCAACCCCGCCCGCCCGGCGAGCGTCCAATTCCGGTACCCGTCGGCCTCGGTGTTTCCGGCGTAAGCGGTTCCCGCGGCCGAGACCCCTCTGGTCGATGCGCGGGAGAAGTCCAGGGAGTAATGAAACGGCCCGGTCGAACCCCTGAGGTCCAACCCGCTGTTGAACGTCCCGAATGAACCGCCCGAGGCCCGGAGGGTGACAGCCGGTTTCCCCGCGCCGCGGGCGGTCAGGATGTTGATGACCCCGCCGAGGGCGTCGGACCCGTAGAGCGTGCTCTGGGGGCCCCGAAGGATTTCGACCCGGTCGATCCCGTCGAACGTCAGGTGAGCCAGGTCGAAGTTCCGGGACGGATTGATCGGATCGTTCAGCGGAACGCCGTCCAAAAGGACGAGGACATGCTCGGAGTTGGCGCCCCGGAGAAAGACGGATGAAGACGATCCGGGACCGCCGTTTTGGACGACGGTCAAGCCGATCGTGTCGCGCAGGGCCTTGAGGACGGACGTTTGGTTGGTCCGCTCGAGATCGGCCCGGGTGACGACGGTGATGGAATTGGCGACCTCGCGGAGCGGCGTTTCCATCCGGGCAGCTGTGACGACGACGTCGTGGCGGAGGGGGACGGCGGTTTGATCGTTGTCCTCGGCCGTCGCCGGCCGGACAAGGCACAGGATGATGAAAAATAAGACAGCGGCGTGAAGCTGCAAGCGGGGGACGGACATGTGAAACCTCCTCTTCCGACCCGAAGATTGGTTTCGCTGAGGCCGAAGCCAGGTTTCCTGGCTCTCGGATCGTCCTCCTCCCGGCCCTTCCGACCCCCGAAGGGGCCGTGGCTTTACCGGGATTCGTCCCCGATTACAGTAGCGGGGGCTGCGTCCGCTTCGAACGGACTTCCCTACGCTTCGACTCGCGATCGGGAATCATTGTCCGAAATATGAACGAAAATGTCAAATCACTCTCACCCGTCTATGAATGATCATGGAGTGATATCATTTTGCCCTTGCTCCCAAGGGTCGCGTAGAATTCGCCCTGGTTCCGGGCTTATAGCCCATCATGATGGACGAGCAAGGCTTGCCTCGGCTCGCTCCGCAAGCAAGGCGCCAGAGGGAAGCAGAGAAGAATCGCCGAAGGCGACGTCGGAATGTTGGAGGAGAACCCCTGGAAGGACGCCCTTCTAGAAGGAAGGGGTAGCTCACCGGTTATGACCGGTGAGCTACCCCCGGAACGGAAAGAAGCGCAATATGGAGAGGAGGAGGGTAAAGGAGGTATTGGCGCTTTCTCTTTCTATTCATCTCACTTGTATAAACGTATCGGATGGGAAAAGGGTTGCGCGGGGAAATCGAATTTGACCTGAAAAAAGAGCAGAAAAACACAAATGGCTGATTCTAAAGAATTTTTCTCAACCCCTTTTTCTTACTTTTTTAATTATACCATGAATTGGAATGACAATGCAACAACTTTCTTTAAATTTTTGAAAATGACATTCAGAAGGATCGAACCTTCGGTTTATTTCGATATAAACAGGCTCTTTTACAGATTTTTGCCGTGAATGCTCGAAAAACCGCGATAAAATCGGGCTTTTGACCGGAGAATGGGGTTTCTATAGAATAAACAGGCCTTATACCAGGAGAAAATCGATGGATAACGAAGCCTTCCGCAAGCAGGCCCATGCGCTCGTCGACTGGATCGCGGATTACTTCGGGAAGGTCGAGAGCTTCCCGGTGATGTCCCAAGTCAGCCCCGGGGAGGTCAAGTCGAAGCTTCCGGTCTTGCCGCCTCAGGCCGGCGAGCCCATGGACCGGATTTTTTCCGACTTCGAGGAGGTCATCCTGCCGGGGGTGAGCCATTGGCAGCACCCGAACTGGCACGCCTATTTCCCGGCCAACAACAGCCCGGAGTCCGTCCTGGGCGAGATCCTGACGGCTGGGATGGGAGTCCAGGGAATGAGCTGGCTGACTTCGCCGGCCGCGACCGAACTCGAGGACCGGGTGATGGAATGGGTCCGTCAATTGCTAGGTTTGCCGAAGGGTTTGACCGGCGTCATTCAGGACTCGGCTTCCACATCCACCCTGGCCGCTCTTCTATCGGCCCGCGAGCGGGCGACGGATTTCGAGGCGAATGAAAAAGGCCTGAAGAAGCCCCTGACCGTCTATGCCTCCAGGGAAACGCATTCGAGCATTGAAAAGGGCGTGAAAATCGCCGGCTTCGGGAGGCAAAACTTCCGAATGATCGAAACGGACGCCGCTTTTGCCATGATCCCGGCTAAGCTCGAGGAGGCCATCCTCCGGGATCGGGAAGCCGGCCTTCAACCGGCCGCCGTCGTGGCCACTCTCGGGACGACTTCGTCGACGGCCGTTGACCCGCTCCGTCCGATTGGGGAGATATGCGCCCGATACGGCGCCTGGCTCCATGTCGACGCGGCCTACGCCGGGACGGCGGCTGTTTGCCCCGAAAACCGCTGGATCCTGGACGGGGCGGAATATCTCGATTCCTTCGTCTTCAATCCTCATAAGTGGATGATGACCAACTTCGACTGTTCGGCTTATTTCGTGAAAGACCCGGGCGCCCTCATCCGGACGTTCGAGATCCATCCGGAGTATCTCAAGACCGGAGTCGACCCGTATGTCAAAAATTTCCGGGACTGGGGCCTCCCCCTGGGGCGGCGGTTCCGGGCCCTCAAGCTCTGGTTCGTCATCCGGTCCTACGGGGTCGAAGGGCTCCAGGCGTTTGTCCGGGAGCATCAGCGGCTCGCCCGGCTTCTGAAGGGTTGGATCGAGGAAGACCCCCGCTTCAACGTCCTGGCCCCGGTCCCGTTCGGGTTGGTTTGCTTTCGCTGGAACGACGGACGGAGCGAGGACGCCTTGACGGAATTCAACCGCGAGCTGCTCAACCGGCTGAATGCATCCGGCGCGGTCGGCCTGTCCCACACCGTCCTGGATGGGACATTCAGCCTTCGTCTTGTTGTCGGGTCGAGGCTGACCGAAGAGCGCCACGTCCGCCGGGCCTGGGAGCTGATTCGCAAAACCGCGGCCGAAATCGCCTCGGTCTAACGCCGAAAAATCCGGATGGCTCCAGACGCGGGCGGGGCTGCCGAACCGGCCGGTTCGTTATTTTTTCGGCTTGAATAACCCTTCCGGGTCGGAGCCCAGGATTCCCGCCTTGACCAAGAGGGGGTCCGTGAGCCTGAGAGCTTTGACCTGGGCCGGGGTCATGACCCGGTAATGGCGGGCCCGGTCGAGGGCGTCGCCGACCCAGCTGATATCGTCCATTCTCGTCATCCAATTTCTGTCGTCGAAACGGCTGAGGTCGAAGGGGACGGAGTACTGGCGGAGGGTTTTCTGGCCGATCGTGTTGAAGAAAACGTCGAAAAACGACATCATCAGCTCCCTGATGGTCCGGTAAACAGGCTCTCGGAAGCGGAGGACGGTGTAATTCGATTTGGCCACGCAGCCCCAGGCGTCGTTTTCCCGAAAGACGGCCAGGACGTGGTCTTCGTCGTTCCATGAGCGCATATCGACCAGAAGCGGCGGACGGCCGTGATACCGGAATGCGGCCGCGGCCAGCATTGCTCCCTCGAAACAATTGGCTTTCCGCTCCTTGAGGACCCGGCGGGGAGAGGCCGTTCCCAAGACCGGGTCGTAGGGCAGGCGGTTGAGAAACAATTGGATTTTTTCCGGCGTCCGGAGGGGCGCGAATACGGCCCGTTCGGCCGCTGTCCAGACGGTCCGCTTCCGGTCGACCTTCATGCCGCGTTCGCCCGTCCTCCGTTTCCGGATTATTTCACGGGCGTCAGCCATCGCTCGTATTTCTGATTCTTTCCGCGGACGATGTCCATATAAGCTTGCCGCAGCTTCATCGTGACCGGGCCGGGCCGGCCGCCGCCGATCGCGAGTTCCCGCTGCGGGGCGCTTCGGTCCGAACCGTCGATCAGTCGGGCGACCGGAACAACTTCCACGGCCGTCCCGGTGAAAAAGGCTTCGTCCGCCCCGGACAGATCGTCGATCGAAATCGGGCCGATCGATGTCGGAATCCCCAGGTCGGCGGCGATTTCGAGAATGCTGGTCCGGGTGATTCCCTCGAGGATGGATTCCGTCCGGTCGTTCGTTTTGATTCCGCCGTTTTTGACGATGAACAGGTTTTCTCCCGGGCCTTCGGCGACCCGGCCTTCGATGTTGAGAAAAAGAGCTTCATCGGCGCCGTGGGCCCGGGCTTCCAGGCCGGCGATCGTGGACTGGACGTAGACGCCGCCGAGCTTGGCCCGCATATCGAGCTGACTGTGATGAATCCGGCGCCAGGGGCTGATAAAGGCCTGGGTGCCGCCGAGGGCCTCCTCTCCCATGTAGGAGGTCCATTCCCAGGCGCCGATGAGGAGCTCGGGAGGGCTGGCCTTGGGGATCAAGCCGAGGTTTCCGTAGCTGTAGTAAAAAAGCGGACGAATATAACAGGATTGAAGCCCGTTTTCCCGGACGACCAGCTTGATCGCCTCGGTCACCTCTTCTTTCGTGTAGGGGACGGACATCTTGAGAACGCCGGCCGAAACGAAGAACCGGTCGATGTGCTCGGGAAGACGGAAGATCATCGGGCCTTGAGCCGATTCGTAAGCCCGGATTCCCTCGAAGGTCGAGGTTCCGTAATGGAGAGCGTGGGTCATCGTGTGAAGCGTCAAGTCGTTCCAGGGATGGATTTTGCCCCGATGCCAGAATTTTACGGCTTTCGGGAAACAGGTCGTGTCGAGCATGTCTTGCTCCTTGGGGATGGGATGAAATTATTTCGGAGGGGCCGTCATGAGGGTCAAAAATAACACATTCAACGGGAAATGGAAAGCGATCCGGGCTCGAA
>JAFGEN010000265.1 GCA_016931595.1 Candidatus Aminicenantota bacterium
CGGCGGACGGCGGCCCTTGGGCGGCCGGCGGACGCCGGTCATCGTCCTTCGGAACGGTCGAACGCCGTAAGACCCCTGCCGGACGGCTCTTCCCCGTCGTTCTCGCGAAGGAGGAGAGACCGTGGAAAATGTGATTCTTTATATCGGCGTGGCCGTGCTGGTTCTTTTAGCGGCCGGAATCCTGTTCGTCCAACTCAAGAAAAGCTCCGGGGCCAAGCGCTTGCTCCGGGCCGACGAGGAGGCGAAGTCGGTTGTCGAGCGGGCCAAGAACGAAGCCCGGTCGGTCATCGACCGGGCCCAGAACCAGGCCCAGCAGAAGCTGGCCTCGGCCGATGCGGAGTTCGAACGGCAGGCCCAGGACAAACGCCGCAAGATCGCCGAGGTCGAGCGCCGCACGGCCCACAAGGAAGAGAACCTCGACCGCAAGATCCAGGGGCTCGACCGGCGCGACCGCGAGATTTCGGCCAAGGAACGGAAGCTGTCCCAGCGGGAGAAGGAGATCGAGGAGGAAGGGGCGAAAGTCGCCGGGATCATCAAGCAGCAGCTGACCGAGCTCGAGCGCGTCTCGGCGATGACCCAGGAAGAGGCCAAGGCCGTCATCATCCGCAAGGTCGAGGACGAGGCGCGGCTCGAGGCGATGCAGACCGTCAAGCGGATCGACGAGGAGACGCGGGCCAAGAGCCGGCAGCTGGCGGCCGAAGTGATCAGCGGGGCCATTCAGCGGTCGGCCGCCGAGCATGTGGTCGAGTCGACGGTTTCCGTCGTCGACCTGCCGAGCGAGGACATGAAGGGCCGGATCATCGGCCGCGAGGGCCGGAACATCCGGGCCCTGGAAGTGGCCACCGGCGTGGATATCATCGTCGACGACACGCCCGAGGCGGTCATCCTCTCCAGCTTCGACCCGGTCCGCCGGGAAGCCGCCCGCCTGGCCATCCAGCGGCTGGTTCTCGACGGACGGATCCATCCGGCCCGGATCGAAGAGGTCGTCGAGAACGTCAAGGCGGAGCTCGAGGACAAGATCCGCCAGGACGGCGAGGCGGCGGCCATGGAGCTGCGCGTCCAGAACCTCCACCCCGAGCTCATCAAGCTGATGGGCAAGCTCAAGTTCCGGACCTCGTACGGCCAGAACGTCCTCCAGCATTCCAAGGAGGTCGCCTTCCTGAGCGCGGCGATGGCCCAGGAGCTGGGCTTGAACACCCAGACGGCGCTTCGGGCCGGGTTCCTTCACGATGTGGGGAAAGCCATCGACCGCGAGGTCGAGGGCACTCACACCGAGCTGTCCGTCGAACTCTGCCGCAAATACGGCGAGAACGAAGCCGTGGTCGCGGCCATCGCCTCCCACCATCGCGACGTCGATTTCCCCTCGCTCGAGGCGGTCCTGATCCAGGCGGCCGACACGCTGTCGGCGGCCCGGCCCGGCGCCCGGCGGGAGCTCCTGGAAAACTACATCAAGCGCCTGGAGAAGCTCGAAACCCTGGCCAAGACCTTCGACGGCGTGGCTAAGGCCTTCGCCCTTCAGGCCGGCCGCGAGATCCGGATCATGGTCGATGCCGGCAAGGTCGCCGACGACCGGGCCGGATTGATCGCCAAGGACATCGCCGCCAAAATCAAAAACGAGCTCGATTATCCCGGCCAGATCAAGGTCACGGTTATCCGGGAGATGAGGGCGGTCGAATATGCCCGATAAACCGGAATCGGACGTTCGGGCGGCGGCCGCCGGCCCCGAGGATGCGTCCGGGCCGCCGGCGTCGTTTCGGGTGCTGGTCATCGGGGATGTGATCGGCCGGGCCGGCCGGGAGGCCCTCCGCCGTTTTCTGCCCGACCTTCGCCACCGCTACAAGCCGCAATTCGTCGTGGCCAACGGCGAGAACGCGGCCGGCGGAGTCGGCTTGACCGAGGAGGTCGGCCGGGAGATGTTCTCAATGGTCGACGTCCTGACCAGCGGCAACCACATCTGGGATAAAAAGGAAGGCATCGCCTTCATGGAGAAAGAGCCCCGGGTCATCCGGCCGGCCAATTATCCCCCCCCCGCCCCGGGTAAGGGGAGCGTGGTCGTTTCCGGGCCCGACGGCCTGAAGCTGGCGGTCTTGAACCTTCAGGGCCGGGTCTTCATGGAGCCCATCGACGACCCGTTCCGGGCGGCCGATGCGGCGGTCGAGGAGCTCCGGAAAGAAACGCCCTGCATCCTGGTGGATTTCCACGCCGAGGCCACGTCGGAAAAAGTCGCCCTCGGGTTTTACCTGGACGGACGCGTCTCGGCCGTGGTCGGCACTCATACCCATGTCGCGACCGCCGACGAGCGGGTCCTGCCGGGCGGGACAGCTTATATCTCCGACCTGGGGATGGCCGGGGCGCGGAATTCCGTCATCGGGATTCGAAAAGAGCAGGCCATCCAGAAGTTTCTGACCTCGCGGCCGATCCGGTTCGAGCCGGACAAAGGCGGCACGTATCTTTCCGGCGTCGCGGTCGAGGTCGAAACGGCCACCGGCCGAGCCTTGTCCATCACCCGGGAGATTCTGTTCGCCGAATCATGAGGGGGTAGACGGATGGCCGAGGAAAACGGCGGCAAGGCGCTGGTTCGGGAAGGAAGCCTGGTTTTCCGCGATCACATCTACACCGTCACCGAAATCACCCAGGTCGTCAAGGC
>JAFGEN010000266.1 GCA_016931595.1 Candidatus Aminicenantota bacterium
GCCGGTTCGGTCGGGAAGAAATACATGAGGCGGGGAAGAAAGTCAACCGGATTGAATCCCACCGGCCCCGCGGGTATAGTGGACCTGCCATGGCCGAAATCGGGAAAAACAACACTCTAACGATCGTGAAGACAGTCGACTTCGGCGTCTACCTGAACGGGGACGAAGACGGCGAAATCCTCCTCCCCCGCCGCTACGTTCCCGAAGGGGCCAAGCCCGGCGACACGCTCGAGGTCTTCCTCTATTTCGACTCCGAGGACCGTTTGATCGCCACGACCGAAAAGCCGCTGGCCCGGGTCGGCGAGTTCGCCTTCCTTCGAGCGGTCGCCGTCAATCCCACCGGCGCATTTCTCGATTGGGGTCTGCCGAAGGATCTTCTCGTCCCCTTCAGCGAGCAGCGGCCGCCGATGCGGGCCGGGAACAAATACGTTGTCTTCGTTTACCTGGATGTCGCCAGCCGCCGGATCGTCGCCTCGGCCAAAATCGACAAGCACCTGAGCAAGCTTCCCCCGCCCTTCCACCCCGGACAGGAGGTCGACCTCCTGATTTACGGGAAAACCGACTTGGGCTACAAGGCCGTCGTCGATAACACTCACGGCGGCATTCTCTACCTCAACGAAGTGTTCCGGGATCTCGGGCCGGGCGAGAGAGTCAAGGGCTATATCCGCAAGATCCGCGATGACGGCAAGATCGATCTCCGCCTGGACAAGCTGGGGCAGGCGGCCGTCGGCGAGCTGGCCGAGCGGATCCTGGCCGCCCTGAAGGCCAACGACGGATTTCTGGACGTCAACGACAAGACCCCGGCCGACCGGATCGGCCGGCTATTCGGGACAAGCAAGAACGCCTTCAAAATGGCCGTCGGGACGCTCTATAAAAAGCGCCTGATCGTCATCGACGAGTTCGGAATCACGCTGGCCGATCAGCTCTGAACCCGAGCCCTTGCCTGGGAGCGGCAGGATGAGTTAATCTGCATTATGCACGAGTCGAGATGGCAGCAGCCCCCTCCGCCGGAGGAACGAGGTGAAGAACAGAGGAAGAATGCAACGCGGCTTCGGGGACGTGCGCCGCAGGGCTATGGGCGAAGTGTCCGTTCTGTCCCCAGGGTGCGGCTTCTGTTGCGAGGCGCGAAGGGTGACGCTATCCTCACCTCGTTAAGAACGAGCCTGAGGACTGCAAAGCCCGTGCTAGTCGCACTGCGAACCCTTCGCAACGAAGCAAATGCGGACATATCGGCTCGCCCGGAGGGTAAAAACTCTTTTTTCATATCTTAATGAAACAAAAAAAATATTGGAATCTTGAAAATTTTTATGAATAATGCAGGTAAAGTGATGCCGGGAGTTTTTTCATCCATGCCCGAGAAACACGACGAACCGGGACTCATCCGAACCCGCCTGGCCAACGAACGCACCTTGCTGGCCTACATCCGAACGTCGCTGGCCTTCCTGGCCGGCGGCCTCGGAATCGTTCATTTTTTCCCTTCCGGAGCCCTTCAGGCCGTCGGATGGATTCTGGCGGGAGTTGGCATCGTCGTGCTCGGCCTCGGCATCGGGCGTTATATCCGCGTCGTGCGCCTCATTGCGAAAATCAACAATTGAAAGCTGTTCCGCCGCCCCAGAAATTGACTCCCCCGGCCGCCTGCTGATATGATGAGAACCCACTCCCCCCGCAAGGAAGACGACCGATGATTGAACGCTACACGAATCCCGAAATGGGGGCGATTTGGACCGAGGAAAACCGCTACCGAACCTGGCTTGCGGTCGAAATCGCCGTCTGCGAGGCCTGGAACAAGCTGGGCAAAATCCCCGCTTCCTCCCTGAAAACGATCAAGGCCAAGGCGGATTTCAACGTCAAGCGGATCGACGCGATCGAAAAAGAGGTCAAGCACGACATCATCGCCTTCCTGACCTCTGTCAACGAGAACGTCGGGCCGGACGGGCGTTTCATCCACCTCGGGCTGACCTCCTACGACGTCGTCGACACCGCCCTCTCCCTCATGGTCAGACAATCGCTCCGTCATGTCCGCGTCCGCCTCGTCGAACTCAAAAAAATCCTGCGGAACGAAGCCCTCAAGCACAAGAAAACGGTCTGCATGGGCCGGACCCACGGCGTCCATGCCGAGCCCGTGACCTTCGGCTTCAAGATCCTCGTCTGGTACGAGGAAATCAAGCGCCATATCGACCGGATCGACCGGGCCGTCGAGGTCATGAGCGTCGGCCGAATCTCGGGTTCGGTCGGAACCTACATCCATCTCGACCCCAGGGTTGAAGTCCTGGCCTTGAAAAAACTGGCTCTCAAGCCCGCCCCGGTCTCGACCCAGGTCCTCCAGAGGGACCGCCACGCAGAGGCAATCCACACGCTCGCCCTGATCGCAACGTCGCTTGAGAAATTCACCGTCGAGATCCGCCACCTTCAGAAGAGCGAAGTCCTGGAGCTCGAGGAGCCGTTCACCAAGGGCCAGAAGGGCTCGTCCTCGATGCCCCATAAAAAGAACCCCGTCCGGTGCGAACGGATGGCCGGGCTGGCCCGCCTGGTGCGGGGCCATGCCCAGGTCGCCCTGGAGAACATCCCCCTCTGGCACGAGCGGGACATTTCCCACTCCTCAGCCGAACGGATCATCTTCCCCGATTCGTTCATCCTGACCGACTACATGCTGACCGAAGCGATCGACATCATCGGCCACTGGGTCGTCCACAAAGACCGGATGAAGGCCAACATCGACGCGACGCGCGGGTTGACCTTCTCCCAGAGCGTGCTTCTAGCCCTGACCCGGAAAGGCCTGACCCGGGAGGAGGCGTATTCCCTCGTCCAGAGGAACAGCCTCAAAACCTGGGAGGGAAACCTCGATTTCAAAGCCCTCGTCCGGAACGACTCCCAAATCCGGGACCGTCTGACCCCGGCAGAAATCGAAGCCTGTTTCAGCCTCGATCCCTACCTCGCCAAGATCGACTATATTTATAAGAGAGTTCTATCCCATGAAAGCTAGAATCCTCGTCTCCTTCAAGGACAGCGTCCTCGACCCCCAGGGCCAGGCCGTACGAAACGCCCTCCACACCCTGGGCTACGAGCCCATCCGGGACGTTCGCCAGGGCAAGGTCTTCGACCTCGAGCTGGGCGGTATTTCCCGGACCGAGGCCGAGCGGCTCCTGCCGGAGGTCGCGGCCAAAGTCCTGGCCAACGTGGTCATCGAAAAGTACACTTGGCAGATTCTCGAGGACTGAGGGGGCGGCCGTGAAATTCGGAGTGGTCGTCTTTCCCGGGAGCAACTGCGACGCCGACGCCTACCACGCCTTCAAGGACGCCCTCGGCCAGCCGACGACGTATCTCTGGCACAAGGACCACGACCTGCGGGGCGTGGACTGCGTCATCCTGCCGGGCGGGTTTTCCTATGGCGATTACCTTCGCAGCGGAGCCATCGCCCGGTTCTCTCCCCTGATGCGGGAAGTCCGGGAGTTCGCCGGAAAGGGCGGGCTGGTGCTGGGCATCTGCAACGGGTTCCAGGTCCTTCTCGAGCTCAACCTCCTGCCGGGGGCCATGCTCCGGAACAAGCGGCTGAAGTTCCTCTGCCAATACGTGACCATCCGGGTCGAAAACGACAAAACCCCGTTCACCCGCAAAGGGACAAAGGGCCGAGTCCTCCGCATTCCCATCGCCCATTTCGACGGCAACTGGTACGCTCCGCTGGAGACGGTCAAAGAAGTCGAGGGCAACGGCCAGGTGGTCTTCCGCTATTGCGATTCCGAGGGCCGGCTGACCGAGGAATCCAACATCAACGGCTCGCTGAACGCTGTCGCCGGCCTCATGAATAAAGAAGGCAACGTGATGGGGATGATGCCCCATCCCGAACGGGCCGTCGAATCCATCCTCGGCAGCGAGGACGGCTTGGTCGTCCTCCACTCCCTCCTCGAGAACATCTCATGAACACCCTTCACGACGACGCCGTTCTGGCCCGGCATAACCTGACCCGGGGCGAATACGACCTGATCGCCAAGCTCATCGGCCGGGAACCGAACCTGACCGAGCTCGGGATCTTCTCGGCCATGTGGTCGGAGCACTGCTCCTATAAAAGCTCCAAGGTCTTCCTCAAGGATCTTCCGACCAAGGCTCCCAACGTCGTCCAGGGCCCGGGGGAAAACGCCGGGATCATCGACATCGGCGAAGGTCGGGTCATCGTCTTCAAGATCGAATCGCACAACCACCCGTCCTACATCGAGCCGTTCCAGGGCGCGGCCACGGGCGTAGGCGGCATCCTTCGGGACATCTTCACCATGGGGGCCCGGCCGGTCGCCCTGATGGATTCGCTCCGCTTCGGACCCCTGGACAATCCCAAGAACCGGTCGATCATGGAGGGAGTCGTCTCCGGAATCTCCTCGTACGGCAACTCGATCGGCGTGCCGACGGTCGGGGGGGAAGTCTATTTCGACGAGTGCTATTCCCTGAATCCCCTGGTCAACGTCTTCTGCCTGGGGCTGGCGGAGAAGGACAAGATCTTCTACGCCAAAACCGAAGCGCCCGGCAACGCAATCCTCTACGTCGGGGCCAAGACCGGCCGCGACGGCATCCACGGCGCCTCGATGGCCTCCCAGGAATTCGGCGAGGACACGGAAGCCAAGCGGCCCAACGTCCAGGTCGGTGACCCGTTCAAGGAAAAGCTCCTGGTCGAGGCCTGCCTGGAGGTCATGGAACGCCGGATCATCGTCGGCATCCAGGACATGGGCGCGGCCGGCCTGACTTGCTCGACGACCGAGATGCCGGCCAAGTCCGGAAACGGCGTCGAGATCGACCTGGACTTGGTCCCCCAACGGGAAAAGGGCATGACCCCCTATGAAATCCTGCTTTCGGAATCGCAGGAACGGATGCTGATCGCCGCCCGGCCCGACCAGGTCGCCGCAGTCAAAGAGGCTTTCGCCAAGTGGGACCTCGACGCCGTCGAAATCGGCAAGGTCACCGACGGCGGGCGGCTCACATGCCGTTTCCACGGCAAAATCATCGTCGATGTCCCGGTTTCGGCCGTGGTCGACCTTTGCCCAGCCTACAACCGGCCCTGGAAGGAACCGGAAATCCCGGCCCGGCGCCGGAGCGGGGCGACGATTCCCCTGCCAAAAGACTCGAACGATATTCTCCGCAGGCTCCTGTCTTCCCCCACGATCGCCAACAAGGAGTGGGTTTACCGACAGTATGACCACATGGTCCAGACCAACACCGCCCTTCTGCCTGGCGCGGGGGCGGCGGTCCTCCGCATCCGGGGGTCGAAAAAGGGCCTGGCCATGACCCTGGATGGGAATGGAAGATATGCAGCCCTGGATCCCCGAACCGGCGGCAAGGCCGCCGTAGCCGAGGCCTGCCGGAACCTGGCCTGCGTCGGAGCCCGGCCGATCGGAGTGACCAATTGCCTCAATTTCGGAAACCCCGAAAAACCCGAAGTCATGGGCCAGTTCAAGGCGGCCGTCGAGGGCCTGAGCCAAGCCTGCAAGGCCTTCGGGATCGCCGTGACCGGGGGCAACGTCAGCTTCTATAACGAAACCGAAGGGATCGCCATCGACCCGACGCCGGTCCTCGGAATCGTCGGCCTGCTCGAGGATATCGACCGGGTGGTTACCCCCGGCTTCAAAGCCTCAGGCGACACGGTCATTCTGCTGGGCGAAAATACGGAGGAATTCGGCGGATCGGAATACCTGGAGGCGGTCGGTTCGATCAGCGGCGGCGCACCTCCGGAGGTCGACCTTGACCGCGAAATCGCCGTCCAGGAGACGCTCCTCGAAGCGATTTCCGAAGGGCTCGTCCGGTCGGCCAACGACCCTTCCGAGGGTGGACTGGCCGTCTGCGCGGCCGAATGCGCCTTCCACAGCCCGGGAAAAATCGGCTTCGAGCTGGATTTCAGTGAAGACCTCCGTCCCGACGCCATTCTCTTCGGGGAAAGCCAATCCCGCATTCTCCTGACCGTCCGTCCGGAAAACGCCGCAAGGGTCCTGGAAATCGCCGCCAAGCGCGAGGTTCCGGCCAAGGTCGTCGGGACGACGGGCGGCGCGGCTCTCAAAATCCGGGTCGGCGGGAAGCTTTTGGTCGACCTGCCCGCCGCCGAAGCCAACCGTCTCTGGATGGACTCGATTCCGAAATATTTCGCCGCGACGAAATCCCCGTCATAGATTGTCCGGTTCGTCCAGGGAGGATCCATGAGCGAAGAGGTGTTCCACAGTCCTAAAAAACACGGCCGGATCATGGTTCTGCTGTCGGGCCGCGGTTCGAATTTTATGGCCATCGCCGACGCGGTCTCGGCCGGGAAAATCGACGCCGAAATCGCCCTGGTCTTCAGCAACAAGGAGGCAGCTCCGGGACTGGCCGCGGCCCGCGACCGCGGGCTTCAGACGCTCGCCCTCAGTCCAAAGGATTATCCCGACAAGGTCTCCTACGACCAGGCGATCATCCGGGAAGCCGAATCCCGCAACATCGACCTCATCTGCCTGGCCGGCTACATGAAAGTCCTGACCACGGAATTCTGCAGCGCTTATCAGAACCGCATCCTCAACATCCATCCCGCCCTTCTCCCCTCGTTCCCCGGGCTACACGTCCAACAGCAGGCCATCGACTGGGGCGTGCGCTTCTCCGGATGCACGGTCCATTTCGTCTCGGCCGAGGTCGATATGGGGGCAATCGTTCTTCAGGCGGTCGTACCCGTCCTCCAGGACGACACCGCCGACTCCCTGGCCGAACGGATCCTGGTCGAGGAGCACAAGATCTACCCTGAGGCTGTCAGGTTGTATTTCGAGGGCCGACTGGAAGTCCGCGGCCGCCGGGTGTTCATCCTGTAAACGGGCTGAGACTATCCCTCCGGCCATTGGGCGGCCCTTGCCCTAATGAAGAGACAATTTTAGAATTGAATCTCGAGAACGATTCAATGGAGACTCGGACCTGACCATGACCGGCTCCCAGAGGTCGACCCCATCCCAGCTCACCCGCCGGAATTTCCTCGGGATCTCCGCCGCCGGCCTGGGGGCCCTGGCCTTCGGCCGGGGATGCCAATCCGGCCCGGGACCGGCGGCCCGTCCGAATTTCCTTTTCATCCTGACTGATGACCAGAGGTTCGACGCGCTCGGCTGCGCCGGAAATCCGATCATCCGAACACCGAACATCGACCGGCTCGCGGGCGAGGGAATCCGGTTCACGCAGGCTTTTGTGACCACTCCCATCTGCGCCGCCAGCCGGGCCAGCATCTTGACCGGTACCTACGAGCGGACGCACACCTACACGTTCACCAAGCCTCCCCTGACCCGGGCCTTCACGGACATCAGTTTCCCGGTCCGCTTCCGCCGAGCCGGCTATCGGACGGGATTCGTGGGCAAGTTCGGCGTCGCGGTGGACGAGGGTGTCCGGGGCGAAATGTTCGACTTCGCCCTCTTCGACGGCTTTCCCTATTTTCAGACGATCGACGGGGTCGAGCGCCACATGACCGAGGTCGAAGGCGATGGGGTCATCGATTTTCTCCGCGGCGTCGAGCCCGGGCAGCCCTTCTGCCTGTTCTGGTGTCCCTGGGCGCCCCATGCCGACGACGACAACCCCAAGCAGTATTTCTGGCCGCCGGCCGTGGACAACCTCTACCGGGACGTCGCCATCCCGGTCCCCGAAATGGCCGCGCCGGAGTACTACGACGCCCAGCCATCTTTTCTGAAAAACACGATGAGCCGGACGCGCTGGGGCTGGCGGTTCGACACCCCGGAAAAGTACCAGACGATGGTCAAGGGCTATTACCGGATGATCAGCGGGATCGACCTGGTCATCGGACGGATTCGAGGCGAACTCGCCCGCCTCGGCCTGGACGGGAACACGGTCATCGTCTACACCTCGGACAACGGGTATTTTCTGGGCGAACGCGGTTACGCCGGCAAATGGCTGATGTACGATTTATCGATCCGGGTCCCTCTCATCATATATGATCCGCGGGCGCCGCGCTCCGTTCGGGGTCTGGTCAAACGGGATATGGTCCTGAACATCGACCTCGGACCGACCCTCATGGACTTGGCCGGGATCGCCATCGATTCCCGGGTCCAGGGCCGCAGCCTGAAACCGCTCCTCGGTCGTAGAACACCGCCCTGGCGGACCGAGATCTTTAGCGAGGAACTCTGGGACAATCCGGACATCCCGAGGAGCGAGTGCGTCCGGACGGAACAATGGAAATATATCCAGTATCCCGCCCACCCGGAGTACGTCGAGATCTTCGATCTGGCGAACGATCCGGACGAGAAAAGGAACCTGGCCGAAGATTCCGGTTATGCCCGTGTGCGGGCCGAGATGAGGGAGCGCTGCGGCCGGAGAATCGATGATCTGCTCGGTGACCGGGCTGCGTTCAGATGACGGACAAATCTTTCGTGCGTCTGGTTCTGCTCGCAGCGGTCGTATTGGCGGCCGCTCCGGCGGCCGTGGACCATCCCGGTGTCCTGATCGCGCCGGTCGACTTGCGATGCGAAGACCGCCCGGATCCGCTCGGCCTCGACTCCCCGCGGCCGCGATTGAGCTGGGTCCTCGCCTCCGACGGCCGCGCGGAAGTCCAGAGCGCCTTCCGGATCCTCGTTGCCCGCTCGCTTCCTACGCTTGAGACCGATCGAGGAGATCTCTGGGATTCGGGGAAGGTCCGCTCAGCCGAAAGCCTTGGCCTCGCCTATGCCGGTCCGGCCCTCCGCAGCGGGCAGCGCTGCTTCTGGAAGGTCCGCGTCTGGGACGGCCGGGACCGTCCTTCGGCCTGGAGCCCGGCGGCGTCCTGGGAAATGGCCCTCCTGGAAGATGCGCCGTGGAAGGCCCGGTGGATCGGCGACGGAAAACCCTCGCCCGCCGACGACGAGGATTTCTACCGGGACGATCCGGCCCCGCTGTTTCGAAAGGAGTTCATCGCGCCGAAACGCACCGCCCGGGCCCGGCTCTATATTTCCGGGCTCGGCTACTACGAGGCCTCGATCAATGGCCGTCGCGTGGGGGACCGGGTCCTCGATCCGGGATGGACGAATTACGAACAGCGCGTCTTTTACAGCGTCTACGACGTGACCGCATCCATCCGGGCGGGGCTCAATTGCATCGGCGTCATGTTGGGCAACGGCTGGTGGAATCCCCTTCCCCTCCGGATGTGGGGGAACCGGAACCTTCGGGCGGACCTCCCGGTCGGCCGGCCCTGCCTTATCGCCCAACTGGTGATCGAAGGCGAGGACGGCAAGGAGGTGATCGTCGCGACCGGTCCGGAATGGCAGGTCCGGGAAGGTCCCGTCCTGCGGAACAACATTTATCTGGGCGAAGTCTACGATGCGCGGCGGGAGATACCGGGCTGGGATTCCCCCGGCGCGAATGAGACCGGTTGGACGCCTGCCGTTCTCTGCCCGGGGCCCCCCGGCGCACTCCAAGCCCAGCCCCAACCGCCGATCAGGGTCACGGCCCGTCTTCGTCCGATCCGGGTGAGTGTGCCGAGGCCGGGCGCGGCCCTCTATGATTTCGGGCGTAATTTCGCCGGCTGGGCCCGACTCAGGTTAAGGGCGCCCGCCGGGACGCGGATCAGGATCCGCTTCGGCGAACTTCTGGACGTCAACGGAAACCTGAATCCGCTGACCTCCGTCTGCGGTCAAATCAAGGGCCGGCGCAAGGACGGCCTTCCCGTCGGCGGTCTCGGAGCTCCCGATATCGCCGAGCAGGCCGACATCTATATCGCCCGCGGCGGCGGCGAGGAGATCTATACGCCGCGCTTCACGTTCCACGGATTCCGCTATGCCGAAGTCACCGGGCTGCCGGACCCGCCGAACCTCGACGACTTGGAAGGCTTGCGGCTGAGCGCGGACGTCTCCCCCAGCGGCGAGTTTTCCTGCTCGAACGACCTCTTCAACCGGATCCAGGATATGGTCCGGTGGACGTTCCTGAGCAACATCTTCAGCGTCCAGTCCGATTGCCCCCATAGGGAGAAGTTCGGCTACGGCGGCGACCTCGTCGCCACGGCCGACGCGTTCCTCGCGAACTTCGACATGGCGGGATTCTACGCCAAGGCGACGGCCGACTGGGCGGATGCCGCCCGCGAGGACGGCATGCTCACCGATACGGCCCCCTTCGTGGGCATCCAATACTGCGGCCCGGCCTGGGCCATGGCCCATCCGTTCCTCCAGGTCAAACTCGTTCAGCATTACGGGAACCGCCGCCTTGTCGAGGAGCAATTCGACACGACCCGGCGATGGCTCGATCTCGTGACCCGGACGAATCCGGACGGCCTCATCCGGGAAGGCCTGGCCGACCACGAGAGCCTCGAGCCGACATCCGTTCCGGCGCTCGTGACTCCGCTCTACCATGAGACGGCCCTTCTGACCTCCCGTCTGGCCGGCCTCCTGGGGCGGCGGGACGATGAGGAACGCTTTCGGGATCTCGCCGCCTTCATCGCCGCCGCTTATCGGGACAAGGTCCTCGGCCCGGGCCCGGACCGATATGAAACCATGACCCAGGCCGGATTGGCCGTCGCCCTCGGTCTGGGCCTGATCCCCGACGCGGAGGAGTCGGCCGCGTTCAATGCGCTCACGGCCAAGGTCTCGTCCGCCGGAGGTCCGCGCCTGACCACCGGGATCTTCGGGACGAAATTCCTCCTTGACGTCCTGTCCCGCCGCGGCCGGGCCGATCTGGCCTGGGCGTTGGTCGACCGGAAGGACTTTCCGGGATGGGGGCACATGCTCGACCGCGGGGCGACCACGCTCTGGGAACACTGGGAATTCAGCGACAACACCTACTCGCACAACCATCCGATGTTCGGCTCCGTGAGCGAATGGTTTTTCGCCTGGGTGGCCGGCATCCAGCCCGATCCGGCCGCGATCGGATTCGATAAAATCATCATCCGGCCCCAGCCGGTGGGCGACCTGACCTGGGCAAAGGCCGGGATTCGCACGGTCCGGGGCGAGGTTCGGAGCGAATGGCGGATCGAGAGGGATCGCTTCCTCCTGACCGTCGTGATCCCGGCCAATACGACGGCGGCCGTATATGTCCCGAGTGCCGGTCCCGAGGCGGTTCGGGAGGGCGGGGCGCCCGCCGCCTCGGCCGAGGGTCTCTCTTTTCGGGGTCTGGAGGCTGGAAACTGCGTCTATGCGGTCGGCTCGGGCCGCTACGAGTTTTCGGTGAATCTCCTCCCCCGCCCCCTCAGCGCGCGCGGTCTCCCGGCGGCAGGTTCTCGTTAAGGAACCGGGTGAACAGCGTATAGAGGTGGAGCGTCGTGCCGCGTCCTTCGGAGATGCCGTGCGACCGGTTGGGGTAGGCCATCATGGTGAACGCCTTGTCATTGGCGACGAGCTCGTTGATCAACCGCTCGAAGCCCTGATAGTGAACGTTGTCGTCCCCCGTGCCATGGACGATGAGCAGGCGGCCCAGGAGGTCTTTGGCAAAGGTGATGGGCGAACCCTGGGCATACCCTTCGACATTGTCGTCCGGCAGGCCCATGTAGCGTTCCTGGTAGATCGTGTCGTAGAGGCGCTGATCCGGAACCGAGGCCACGGAGATTCCCGTCTTGTAAAGGTCGGGATACCGGAACATGGCGTTGAGAGTCATCGATCCCCCGCCACTCCAACCCCACACGCCGACGCGCCCGGCGTCAACGAAGGGCCAGGCGGCCAAAGCCGCCCGCACGGCCGCGGCCTGGTCTCTCGAGGCCAGGATGCCGATCTGTCGATAGATGCTCTTGCGCCAGGCCCGGCCGCGCGGCGCCGGCGTGCCGTGGTTGTCGAAGCTGGCGACGATATAGCCCTGCTGGGCCAGCATGAGATGCCAGAGATACCCGTTGCCGCCCCAATTGTCCTGGACGGTCTGACCTGCGGGCTCCCCGTAGACATAAACAAAGAGGGGGTATTTCCCGGCCGGGTCGAAATCGGGGGGCAGGATCCGCCAGCCGTCGACCTGGACGCCATCGCCGATGTCGAGCTTGAAGAACTCGACTCGCTTCCGCCGCAAGGCCTCCACGTTCGCTTTGAGAACCTCGTTGGCGGCCAGGGTCCGAACGGTCCCGCCGTCGGGCAATCGAACGAGCTCGGTGACGGGCGGAGTGTCAAGCCCACCGAACGTGTGAAAGGCCCAACGGCCCGAAGGTGAGATATCGTACCGGTGGACGCCCGTCTGGCCGGCCGGGCCGACGAGCTCGGGGGCGCTCTTGCCGTCCAATCGGACCCGGAAGAGGAACCGCTTGGTCGCCTCCGCCGGAGAAGCCGTGACATAGAGCCAGCCGCCCCCCTCGTCCACGGCCTCGAGGCTGAGGACGTCATAGTCCCCCGGCGTCAGCAGCTTGACGTCGCGGCCGTCCCGCGACACGCGATAAGCATGTTGCCAGCCGTCCCGTTCGCTCAGCCAAAGCAGGCTCCGGCCGCCATCGAGCCAGACGAAATCCTCCATGATCTCCACCCAGGCCTCATCCCGGTCGGTGAAGACGGTCCGGATCTCGCCAGTCGCCGCGTCGCCGATGAATACGGAAAGCGTGTTTTGCAGCCGGTTGAGGTGTTGGAGAATGACTTCGCGGGAGTTCCCGGCCCATTCGAGGCGGGCGATATAACCGTCGCGCGGATCGCCCGGCGTTTTGAGCCAAACCGGGGCGCCCCCGGCGACCGGAACAACACCGACCGTGACGGCGCTATTGACCTGTCCGGGTTTAGGGTGCTTGAAAGTCGTCACCTTGGGATAGAGCGTATCGGTGTTGTTGATCATCGTGAAGACCGGCACGTCGTGGGTGTCGAACCGCCAGAAGGCGATGGACCGGCTATCCGGGGACCAGCGGAACCCGTCTCGGATGGAGAATTCCTCCTCGTTGACCCAGTCCGACGTCCCGTTGATGATGTCCTCGCCGCCGTCGAAGGTCAGCTGGGTCGTTCGGCCCGAGGCCAGGTCCTCGGCATAGAGATTGTTTTTCACGACATAGGCGGCTTTGAGGCCGTCGGGCGAGAGCTTGGCGAACATCAAGCTCGAAGGATCGAACCCCGACCCGAGCTGTCGAAGGCGGCCGGACGCGAGTTCGTAGGTCCAGAAATCCCCCCTCGTGTTCTGGCGCCAGACGCGCTTGGAGTTGGTGAAGACGATCAGGACTTTGCCGTCCGGCGACCAGGCGTAGTTCTCGATGGAAAGCGGACCGCTCGCCCCGGACGGAACGAGCTTTGCCGCCGAGACGAGGACTTCCCGCCGGCCGGTATCGGCCCGGTAGAGAACGAGGTCGCGGCCTCCCTTGGCTTCGGCGCTGGATTCGAGAGTCGTATAGGTCGACCCGTCGCTCATCCAGCGCGCCGGCCCGAAACGTTCGGAAGCGAATTCCCGGGAGTTAAAAATCCGGTCCAGGGTCAGGCGGCCGGGGTCGGCGGCTTTGTCTTGGCCCATGAGGATCGTGAAAAGGCCAAGGACCGCGCTCACACCGACGATCAGGCATAGGGGACGTTTTCCGGTCATGATCTCATTCTCCTCATACGCTTCAGGATATCAGTCCGGCGCCTTTTTCGCGAGGGGCGCCTCGGCGAGCAGGCTCCGTGTCGCGAGGACGGTCCGGTTCTTTATCACGCCTCTTTCAGGTCTTGAGCTCGGGGAACCATTTTTGGATCAGCGCCCTCTCATCCGAAGCGAGGGATCCGAAGGGGACGGGCTCGTCCTGGGGGCGGGTCCCCTTCTGGTTGATGCGGCCCATCAGGCTCCATCTCCGCGTCAAGTCCCGGGGCTCGCGGGCGGGCAGGTCATAGCGGGTGAAGTCGATGACCCGCTCCGGCCCCTTATCCCTCCAGCTCCGCAGCAGGGCCAGACGGAACTCCCGGCACATGAACCAGCGGATCTCCAGAGGGACTTCGGACCCGCCGACCCCCGTCCCTTTCTGGACGAACCGGTACCGCAAGTTGTCGTTGTTTGGGTATTGATCCCGGAACGCGCTCCCGAAATCGCCCAGGGTCAGGCACTCGGCCGAAGGCCAGCGCTCACGGATACGTTTCGTCCATCGCGTCAGAACCTCCAGGTGCCCGATCTGCGGGACGAGCGAGATCTCCCAGCAGTTCGTGACCCAGGCCCAGCCGTTGAGGGCGAAACCCGTGTCGAAATGAGCGGCTGTCGTCTGGACGATCTGGGCCAGCCCGACCTCGGGCCCGAACCATTCGATTGTCTCGATGGGCCCGACTCCCATGCGGCTGCGCTGGGAGGCGGCCCAATTCTGGCCCTGGCGCCGGGCGGCGAGGAAATCGCAGGTCCAGCCGTCCAGGTTGACGCAGTCGATGAAATCCCCCGCACCCTGGGCCGGCTTGCAGAAGTGCTCGGTCGACGGATAGTAGGGATAGGAGATCGAGCCTTCGCCGTCCTGGTTGTCGACGGCGTACTGACTCCAGATGTTCCCCTGGCAAACGCGGATCCCCTCCCTCTCGGCCAGATACTTCTGGTTGGCCGCGGCCAGGAAACCGGCGATCACGCTCTTGGGCCGGAAGCCGCCGCCCATGATCTCCGAGACGCGGGACAGGCCGTCATGGAGGTCGCGGTCGACCTGGTCCCGCGTGTTGTAGGCGTTGGCGAAATAGGCCCCGGGGATAAAGGTTACGTCGTCGCCGTATTTTTCATGGAATGCCGGAATGATCTCTCGGATTCGGCGGTAATTCTCCCGCTCATCGAACAGGGCCCGCCAGCTGAAGGCCCAGGTCATCGGCGCGCCGGGCCAGCCGGCGGCCAGGGCGTCGCGGAGCGCCCTGACGTTCTCGGGCGTGTGGCGATCGGCCTCGTCGAAGCCCTCGTTCCGCGTCCGGGTGACCTCGATCTGGTTGACGCGGATCACCGAATTGAAGGTCAGGATCCTCCGCCCATCGAGAGGCTGCGCGGCCGCCGGGGCGATCGGCCCGGCCGGACGCGGGCCCGGCCCCGGCAGAGCCCCGGCTGCGATGATCCCGGCCCCGGCCTTTTTCATGAACTCGCGCCTGTCCATGGCTTTTAGCGCCCCGCGGGCTTCAGGGTATACACGGCGCCCGGCTCGGTCTTGAACTCGATCAGGCCCGGTTCCGGACGGCGGACGGGCACGAACCGGCCCCGGACGGCCGCCTTCAGGGGAGCGTCGGAACGCACCCGGCACAGCCGGCCGAGCTTCGAATGGAGCGTCGCTTCGATCATCCGCCCGTCCCTCCAGCGCAGGCCGACCTCAAAGCCGCCGCGAGCGACGAGGCCATTGAGGTCGCCGTCTTTCCAGGCGGCCGGCAAGGCCGGAAGCAGCGCCAGCTCGTCTTCGTGGGATTGAAGAAGCATCTCGGCCACGGCGGCCGACATGCCGAAAGCTCCGTCGACCTGCATCGCCCTCGAGCAAATCGAGAACAGGCTGTTTGTCGTGTAATGGCGCATGGCGTAGGTGAAGTTCTCCAAGGCTTTGGCGCCGTCCCCGAGCCTGGCCCAGCAGGCGGCCTTCCAGGCCGAGGCCCAGCCGTTCCCGGGAAGTCCGCGCTGCTCCAGAACGACCTTGCTGCCCTCGGCGAACTGCGGCGTCCGCCGCGCGGAGACCTGGCGTCCCGGGAACAGGCCCCATAGCCCCGAAATATGGCGGTGGCTCTTCTCGGTCTCGTCCCAATCCTCGAGCCATTCCTGGAGGTTGCCCTTCCGGCCGATCTGCATGGGCGCCAGTTGGGATCGGGCCGCCAGAACCCGGGCCTTGAAGTCCCGGTCGACGCCGAGGACATCGGCGGCCTGGGCGACGGCTCCAAAGAGGTCGTCGAGGATGGCCATATCGATGGTCGAGCCGGCGCAGATCGAGGTCGTCGTTTTGAACATCGTGATCTCATCGAAGAACGGCAGCAGGCCGGGTACGGCCGGGAAGTTCTCCGGCGACGTCGAAGGATTGGTCACGAGCCAGCCGTATCGGGGGTGGGGAACCAGGAAATCCAGAAAGAACTCGGCGCTGCCCTTGAGAACGGGATAGTATTCCGCGAGGAAGGCCTTGTCGCCCGTGAACAGGAAGTGTTCCCAGAGGTGCGTCGCCAGCCACGCCCCGCCCGTCGTGAACGTCCCCCAACTCGGCCCATCCATGGGCGCGGCGACCCGCCACAAGTCCGTGTTCTGATGGAAGACCCAGCCGCGGGCGCCGTAGTTCTCCCGCGCCACCCGGCTTCCCTGGTCCGTAAGCTCGCGGATCATTCGGAAGAGCGGCTCGGCGCACTCGGCCAGGTTGCCGACCTCGGCCGGCCAATAGTTCATCTCCGTGTTGATGTTGGTCGTGTATTTCGAATCCCACATGGGATTCATGTCCTTGTTCCAGATTCCTTGAAGGTTGGCCGGCTGGGTCCCCGGACGCGAGGAGGAGATGAGGAGGTAGCGGCCGAACTGGAAGACGAGGGCGCCGAGGGAGGGATCGTTCGCTCCGTCGAAGCCCTTGAGCCGTTCGTCGGTCGGGAGCAGGGAATTCGGCGTCGCCGTCATGGCCATGGTCACGCGGCGGAACAAGCGCCGATGCTCTTCGATGTGCGCAGCCCTGAGGATTTCATACGTCTTGACCGAGGAGGCC